>NZ_JAPYKP010000141.1:0-16600 GCF_037179725.1 Mesorhizobium sp. Cs1321R2N1
GCGCCGAGGCCGATGCCGAGCTCGCGGGCGGCAGCGGTCCGGCAATCGTCGTCACCGCCAGCCACAACTGGCACCCCGGCATTGTCGGCCTGCTTGCCTCACGACTGAAGGATCACGCTCGGCGGCCGGCCTTCGCCATCGCCTTCAACGCCAACGGCACCGGCACCGGCTCGGGCCGTTCGGTGTCGGGTTTCGACCTTGGCCGGCTGGTGCGCGAAGCCGCCAATGCCGGGCTCATCGTCAAGGGCGGCGGCCATGGTATGGCTGCTGGCATCACCGTCGAGCGCGCAAGGCTGGGCGAGCTCAGGGCCTTCTTCGAGGAGCGGGCGGCCGCCGACGTTTTCCGGTTGCAGGATGAGGAAACCCTGGCCATCGATGGCGCGCTTGCCGCGGAAGGCGCGACGCTCGGCCTGCTCGACGCCCTGGAGAAGGCGGGCCCTTTCGGCGCCGGGCATATCGCGCCGGTTTTCGCTTTGCCGCGCCATCGGCTGGTCGATATCAGGCCGGTCGGCACCAACCATATTCGCGCCGATTTACAGTCGGAGAGCGGCGGCCGTATCCAGGCGATCGCCTTTCGCGCCGTCGACACGGTGCTTGGCGAATTCCTGTTCAAGAACCGGGGCAAGACGATGCATGTCGCCGGCTCGCTGTCGGGCAATCACTGGAACGGCAACCGTACGGTGCAATTTCGCATTATCGATGCCGCACGGGCGTAGGCGCGCGGCGGAAACCGGGCAATTCAGCCGGCCGGCGCATAACGTAGCAACGTCACGCCCTGGGTAAGACTTTCCGTACCGAGCGGTTTCAGCGCCAGCGACAGGCCGGATTGGAAATAAGGCTTGCCGCCACCCAGCACCACAGGATGCATATAGAGCCTGTATTCGTCGATGAGACCGGCTCGTGTCAGAGAGGCTGCAAGGTCGGCACCACCGAGGATGACGAGGCCATCGGCCTGCGCCTTGAGGGATCGTACCGTGTTCTCGGCATCGTCATCCACCAGGCGGGCATTGAACCCGACTTGCCGAAGCGTGGTCGAGAAGACGATCTTCGGCGTTTCGCGCCATGCCTGGGCAAAATCCCGCTCGACCTCGTCGGTACCGGTCTCGCGCTCAGGACTGTCCCAGAAGCGCATCGTCTCGTACATGCGCCGTCCCGCGAGTACGGCGGAGGCCTGTCTCATCATGTCGTTGAAATGCTGGTGCAGCTCCGCTTCGGGCACCGGCAAGCCGATGTCCTCGTCCGATCGGGCGATATAGCCGTCCAACGACGTCAGCATGGAATAGACAATCCTGGCCATCGGCACCTCCGATTCGGTCGGCCCAGATCACCATCTAGTCGAGAACCGTCTGCAGCCGCGTCAGTTCGCCGATCTGCGCCATCGTGGCCTGATAGCCGAGCTGGATCGCCTCGTCGGCCCGGTGGAATTCGGTGAGGCCGATATGGCTGAGCTTGGGCTGCAGCGACATGTCGGGTGGATCGCCGGCAAGCCTGGCCCGTGAAATGCGGTCCTGGATGATGTTGAAGGCTTCCACCATCACGCCGGTGATGCCCAGACGCGTCTGGTGCGATTGGTGCTGGGAGTTGACCTGGCCAGGCCGTGGCGCATCCTTTTCGATAACCAGCTCGCCGGCACTGTGTTTGATCACGGCGGCGCGGCCGAACAGGTCGTAGTGGAGGTTGACCGCCACGACGAGCGGCTGCTCGTAGGCGCGGCAGACCGAAACAGGCACAGGATTGACCAGCGCTCCGTCGACCAGCACGCGGCCGTTGCAATCGACTGGCTCGAACACGCCCGGCAGCGCGTAGGACGCGCGCATGGCTGTGATCAGCGAGCCGCTCGACAGCCAGATCTCGTGGCCGGTGCGGATTTCCGACGCGACGCAGACAAATGGCTTGGGCAGATCGTCGAAGCGGATACCGGCCGCGTGCTCGCGCAGGCGCGCGTCCAGCTTCATGCCGCCGAAAAGGCCGCTGCCGCGCAGGTTGAGATCGAGCAGGCCGAAGATGCGCCGCCTTGTGAGGCTGCGGGCGAACTCTTCCAGCTCATCCAGTTTGCCGGCGAGATAACAGCCGCCGACCAGAGCACCGATCGAGGTGCCGGCGATCATCGAAACTTCGATGCCGGCTTCGTCGAGCGCGCGCAGCACGCCGATATGAGCCCAGCCTCTGGCACAGCCGCCGCCGAGCGCGAGCGAAATACCTGTTTTCTTGGGGGATGTTGTTTCGGATGCGCCGCCTGCCGAGGACAGGCCGTTGGCCTCCCTGACATCTGGTCTGTTACGCAATGACGCCCATTCGAGCATCATGATCTCCCTTGTCCCAGGCTATTATACAAATGGGCCGTATCGAAATGATGAATGTATGTGGTCGGTGTGAGGCAGAAGGTTCAAGCTGATGGCTTTCGATAGGTGTTTTCCGCATCGAACAGCGGCTTGCTGCCGTCATCGGCAAGCGTCCCCTTGCCGTCGATCAGCCCCACCGTCCGATAAAAGCATGAACGCCGGCCAGTGTGACAAGTTGCGTCGTGGCCCAACACTTTGACGCGCAACCATATGGCGTCCTGGTCACAATCCGTGAGCATCTCGACGACATGCTGGAAATTGCCCGAGGTTTCGCCCTTCTTCCAGAGTGCGTTGCGCGAGCGCGACCAGTAATGGGCAATGCCTGTCTCCAGCGTCAGCGCCAGCGCGTGCGCATTCATATGCGCGACCATCAGCAGCATGCCGTCGGCGGCATCGGTTACGACGACGGTGACAAGACCGGCGGCATCGAAGCGCGGCGAGAACACCGTGCCTTCTTCCAGGGTCGTCTTGTCCGAGGGAGCTTTCGGAAATTCCAGTGCCGACATTGCCGGTCTATTTCCTGTTGACCGTGACGTCGGCAAGGGGCTTACGCCCTGCCGCCGCGCACCATGGTGACAAAACGAACCTGCTCTTCGGGCGTATCCTTGAAAACGCCGGTGAAGGTGGAGGTCAGCGTGGTTGAGCCCTGCTTGCGGATGCCGCGCATGGCCATGCACATGTGCTCGGCCTCGATCATGACAGCGACGCCGCGCGGGTTGAGCACGTCCTGGATGACCCCGGCAATCTGCGCGGTCAGGGCTTCCTGCGTCTGCAGGCGATGGGCGAAGATATCGACGACGCGCGCGATCTTGGACAGGCCGACGACCTTGCCGTCGGGCAGATAGCCGACATGCGCCTTGCCGATGATCGGCACCATGTGGTGCTCACAATGCGAATGGAACTGGATGTCCTTGACGATCACGAGATCGTCGTAGCCGGCGACCTCCTCGAAAGTACGGCCAAGCTCCTCGGCTGGGCACATATCGTAGCCGCCGAACATTTCACGGAACGCCTTGGCCACCCGCTTGGGGGTATCGATCAAACCCTCGCGATCCGGGTTGTCGCCGGTCCAGCGCAGCAATGTGCGCACGGCGGCCTCGACTTCGGCCTCGCTCGGGCGGTCGGTGACCGGCTTTTCCATATAGGCCGACTGGGGCATGAGTTTCTTGATGACGGCATCCATAAAAGGCGTCTCCCGTAGTCCCTCTCTCAGGAGGAACGAGTTGAACGGACCACGACCTTTCGGTGTCGGAAACTCGCCCCGTTTCCAGCCCCGTAAGCGGCGTGAACTTCCCGGCAAGGACAGTGGCTCTCGCCGCCTTGTCGATACCAGACTGCCAGCATTATATATGGTCGTGCCGGGCGAATGAAAGACGCAACAACGGCAATCGCTGTTTGCTTGGCGGCGACGGATTGGAAAATAATGATCAACGACGTCTACAACGCGAAAATTCTCGGTTTTGCCGGAAACATCGCCCGCATCGGCCGGCTCGATCATCCCGACGCGACCGCGAAGGCGCATTCCAAGCTGTGCGGGTCGACCGTTACCGTCGACCTCAAGATGGAGGACGGCGTGGTCACCGACTTCGCCCACGACGTGAAAGCCTGCGCGCTCGGACAGGCATCGTCCTCGATCATGGCGCAACATGTCGTCGGCGCCAGTGCCGAGGAATTGCGCGCGGTGCGCGAGACCATGCTTAAGATGCTGAAGGAGAACGGCGCGCCACCCGAAGGACGCTTCGCCGACCTCGGCTATTTGGAGCCGGTGCGCGACTACAAGGCGCGCCATGCGTCAACCATGCTGACCTTCGACGCCGTGGTCGACGCCATCGGCCAGATCGAAAAGAAGCGCGCAGACGAAGCGGCCTGAGCGTGGGCTTTGACCTTACGACGGCGGGCGGGTCCCGCCAGGGCACGGCCGATCGTTTATGCAATAACCTCATGTTCGCCGGCATTCTTGCCGCGTCACTTGTGTCGAGCAGTGGCTCGAGCGGGGCGGAACCAGCGGTCCAGCGCGATATCGGCGACTATCTCATGAAAGCTATCCAAGCCTGTTGGAACATGCCTGCAAATACCACAAGCATTGCACGCGTTCAGATCAGCCTGAACAAGGACGGATCGCTCGCCGGCCCGCCAAAAATCGTCGATCCTGTGACACCACCACGGGATAAGGTTGCCGAAGCCGCCATTCGGGCAATCGCGCGCTGCGCGCCGTTCCCCGGGCTGGCATCCTACGCCGCCCCCTATGATTTGTGGCGCGACATCGTCGTCACATTCAACCCGGCAGACGACCCGGCGGCGGGACATCCGCCTCTGGACGTCAACGACCTCGATAAACTTCTCGAAAAATACAAGAAGGCAAAGTAGACGGATCCTGCCGGCAGCGGCTCAGGCCGGAGCTTTCAGCGCGCGCCGATCAGGCGGTGGGAACTTCCACATTGTCGATCAGCCTGGTTTTTCCCAGCCAGGCGGCAGCGAGAACGCGGCCCGCTCGGTCGTGCCGCCATGGCTTAAGTGTCAGGCTTTCGCGGGCCTCGACATAATCGACCTTCTGGAAGCCGGCCGCGATCAGGGCGCGGCTTGCTTCGGCGATCGTTTCCTCTTGACCTGCGCCCGCCGCCAGCGCCACTGCCGCCTTGCGCAGGATAAGGTTGAGCTGGCGCGCGATCCGGAGTTCGGCTTCATCGAGATAGGCGTTGCGCGATGACATGGCGAGGCTATGCGCATCGCGTATGGTCGGCGCGCCGATGACTTCTACAGGCAGGTCGAGGTCGCGGCAAAGCTGCCTGACGACGCAAAGCTGCTGATAGTCCTTTTCGCCAAAGATGGCGACGTCGGGTGCAGCCTGCAGGAGAAGCTTGGCCACCACGGTGGCGACGCCGTCGAAAAAGGTGGGGCGAAAGTCCGTTTCGAGCCCGGCTGACGGGCCGCCGACCGAGATTCTCGTGGCAAAACCGGCGGGATACATCTCGCTGACATCAGGCGTGAAGGCAAGATCTGCCTTGGCCGTCGCCAGCATGTCGAGGTCGCGCGCCAACTGGCGCGGGTACTTGTCGAGATCCTCGCTCGGCGCGAACTGCGTCGGATTGACGAAGATCGACACCACGCAGCGATCCGCTCTTTCGAGCGCGATCTTGATCAGCGAAAGATGCCCGTCATGCAATGCGCCCATGGTCGGCACCAAGGCGATGCGCAGCCCATCGCGCCGCCAGTCGCTAATTCGCGCGCGAAGCGCGGCAACGCTGTCGACCATGTCGGGCCGGCTCATGATTCATCCCCGCCATTTGTTCTCGAGAAGACGTGGGTGGGGCCGGGGAAATCGCGGTCCCGCACCTCCGATGCGTAGCGCTCGGCGGCATGCGCGATCACACTGCGCAGGTCGGCGTATTGCTTGACGAATTTAGGCACGCGATCGACTGTTAGCCCGACCATGTCGTCGATGACCAGAATCTGGCCGTCGCACTCGCCGCTGGCGCCGATGCCGATGGTTGGAATGGCGATGCGGCGGGTGATGTCCGCGGCGACCGTCTCTATCGTTCCTTCGATGACCAGGGAAAACGCACCGGCCTTCTCGACCGCGAGCGCGTCGGCGATCAGGGCGGCCACATTCTCGTCCGTGCGACCCTTGATCTTGTAGCCGCCATCCTTTTCCACCGATTGCGGCTGGAGGCCGATATGGCCCATGACCGGGATATCGGCGGCCACGATCGCCGCGATCTGAGCGGCCATGTCGACGCCTCCCTCGAGTTTCACCGCCTGGCAGCCGCTCTCGCCGACGATGCGCCGCGCCGAGACCACGGCCTGCGCGGCTGAATCCTCATACGTGCCGGCCGGCATGTCGACGACGACGCAGGCCTTGGCCGAGCCCCGCATCACGGCTTGGCCGTGCGCGATCATCATCTCCAGCGAGGCGCCCAGCGTCGTCTCATGGCCATGCAGGACCATGGCGACGCTGTCGCCGACCAGGAGCAGGTCGACATAGGGATCGAGCAGGCGGGCGATCGGGTAGGTGTAGGCGGTGAGGCATACGATCGGTGTGCCGCCCTTGCGGCGGCGAATCAGGTCGGCGCCGATGCGGATATCGGTGGTCGGCAATTGCGTGGCCAATCGTCGCCTCCTTCTGCCCCGGCCGGATAGGATTTCCACATGGGCGCGCAGAGCTTTAGAAAGAGCGGCAAGGCTTGGCAAGCGCGCATCCGGCCACCCCTTGGGATCACAGGCTTGTGTCGGGCCCTGGCGCGCCATTTGCGCGCTCCCCGTGGCAAAACCCTTGCCTTCCCGAAGGCCTGACGCCATAAGCAGGAAACGGGCGCCGCCAGCGCGAGGGTTCTGAAATGAAGACTTTCCTGACGCAGTTTTTCACCTGGTGGAACAGCCAGACGCTGGGAACGCGCCTGCACACCTGGCGGCACGGCAAGGAAGTCGGCCAGGACGAGGCCGGCAATGTCTATTACGAAGGCGGCATCGATTCGGAGGGCCGCACGCGTCGCTGGGTTATCTACCGCAACTATTCGGAAGCCTCGGCCATCCCGCCTGGCTGGCACGGCTGGATTCACCATCGGGTCGATGTCGCTCCCCCCAGTGATGACTACCGGCCGCGCGACTGGCAAAAGCCGCATTTACCCAATCTGACCGGCACGCCAGCGGCCTATCGTCCGAAGGGCTCGCTGCTGGCCAATCAACATCGCCCGCAGGTCACCGGCGATTACGACGCATGGACGCCGGGGTCGTAACGGCGCGGGTTGTAAGGTGCAGGCCGGTCCTTTATCGCCACAATTGGTGTTTAGCTGCTTGCTGATCAGAAAACGGCGACTAGCCTTGGCGATCGACGGAATCACCTGGGCGCGAACCACCGGTACCCCTGCATGAGCTTTTTCAACCTGATATCGACAGGCGGTCTGGCGCTAGCCGCCAGCCTCGCCGTCAGCACCGTCGCGTTTTCGGCTTCACCCGCACCTGCACCCGCCGCTCCGGCGCCGACGGCGCCCGCGGGATCGGATCGCATCACCAACCCGGTCGCCGAGTTCGCTGGCATCGACAAGATCACCGGCCGCATCATTACTTTCGATGTCTATATCGATGAGACGGTGCAGTTCGGCGCCCTGCAGGTTACGCCACGCGTCTGCTATTCCCGGCCGGAGAACGAAGAGCCGAAGACCGACTCCTTCGTCGAGGTGGACGAGATCACGCTCGATCGCAAGATCCGCCGCATCTTCACTGGCTGGATGTTCGCCGAAAGCCCGGGTCTCAATGCCGTCGAACATGCCGTCTATGACGTCTGGTTGAAGGCGTGCAAGCAGAAGTCGGATGTGCCGGCGCCCGACGCTGGCAAGAGTGGTGCGACCAAGGCCGACGGGGCGAAAACCGACGCTTCGAAGCCAGCCGCAACTCAGTCTGCCTCGGCCAAGCCAAAGCCCACGGTCAGTCCGGACGCGGCACAGCCCGACGACGCCGCGGAACCGGATACGACGGACACCAACTGATCTCTTGGAACCGCCATGGCTGGCGCGCGTTGGACAATCACCACGCGCGTGGAGGACAATCACCACGCGCGTGGAGGACACGTCAATGTCGGACAGCAAGCGGATCATGGCCAACAAGGCCGAGTTGCTGGAACTCGAAAAAGGGTTCTGGACGGGTGATGCTAGCTACTATGCTGCCAATGTTGATACCGAATGCCTGGTGGCGTTTCCGCAGATGGCACAGGCGATGGACAATGCCGATCTGGCCAAGACCGCAACCAAACCCAACCGCTGGCGCGACCTCGACATCGAGCTCAAGGGAATAATCGAACCCGGTAGCGATATTGTCATGCTGACTTACGAGGCGCGCGCTACGAGGGAGAATGGCGAGCCCTATGCAGCGCTGGTCAGCACCGGCTACGTCCATCGCGCCAACGGCTGGAAGATGATGTTCCATGCGCAGACGCCGCTCGCGGCCACCGCCACATAGGCCTTGATCCCTACGGAAAAAAGACCGCTTCACCTTTCAGCGCGTCGGCCAGCATCTTTTCGTATTTGCCGCGCGGCACGTCGACGGCGCCGAAGCGCTTGAGGTGTTCGGTGGTGAACTGGGTATCGAGCAGCGCGAAGCCCCGAGCCTTCAGGCGCTCGACGAGATGCACCAGGCAGATCTTCGACGCGTCCGTCTCCTTGGAAAACATGCTTTCGCCGAAAAACACCCGCCCCAGCGAGACTCCATAGAGCCCGCCGACCAGACGCCCCTCGCGCCAGGCCTCGACCGAATGGCAGTGCCCCATACGGTGCAACTGCACGTAGGCCTCGCGGATCGGCGCATTGATCCAGGTCGAGCGGCGCTCTTCGCGCTTCTCGGCACAACCGTCGATCGTAGCCTCGAAATCGAAGTCGAAACGAATTTCGAATGCGTGCTTGCGGATCGTCTTCTTCAGGCTTCTGGGTGTGTGAAAACCTGCGAGCGGGATGATGCCGCGCGTCTCCGGCCGCACCCAGAAGACCTCCGGATCACCAGCACTCTCGGCCATAGGAAAGACGCCCGAGGCGTATGCCTTGAGCAGAAGGTCGGTGGGAATGCGATAGCCTGGCGCGTAGGGTCGGGTCATCGCGTCATCATAGCGCTAAGTTGGGCTATTCGCCCTTGGCCAGATATTTTTCCAGCCAATGGATGTCGTAGTCGCCATTGGCAATGTCGGCATTACCGACGAGATCGCGAAACAGCGGCAATGTCGTTTTGATCCCGTCGACGACGAATTCATCGAGCGCCCGCCGCAGCCGCATCATGCATTCGACGCGGTTGCGTCCATGCACGATCAACTTGCCGATCAGGCTGTCATAGTAGGGCGGGATCTTGTAGCCGGAATAGACACCGGAATCGACGCGGATGCCGAGGCCGCCGGGCGTGTGGAAATGGGTGATCGTGCCGGGTGAGGGGGTGAAGGTGCGCGGATCCTCGGCGTTGATACGGCATTCGATGGCGTGGCCGTTGAACTTGATGTCTTCCTGCTTGACCGAAAGGCCGCCGCCGGAAGCGACGCGGATCTGTTCGTGGACCAGATCGATGCCGGTGATCGCTTCCGTCACCGGATGCTCGACCTGGAGACGCGTGTTCATCTCGATGAAATAGAACTCGCCATTCTCGTACAGGAACTCGATGGTGCCGGCTCCCGAATAGCCGAGATCGGCAATCGCCTTGGCGCAGATGCCGCCGATGCGCGACCGTTCCTCGGCGTTGAGCGCCGGCGAATTGGCCTCTTCCCAGACTTTCTGGTGGCGCCGTTGCAACGAACAGTCGCGCTCGCCGAAATGCACGCCGCCGCCGAAGCCGTCGCCGAACACCTGCACCTCGATGTGGCGCGGTTTCTCCAGATATTTCTCGATGTAGACCGCGTCGTCGCCGAAGGCCGCGCCGGCTTCCGAGCGCGCCGTCTGCAGGGCGATTTCGAGGTCTGCCTCGGTATGCGCCACCTTCATGCCGCGTCCCCCGCCGCCGGCCGACGCCTTGATGATGACGGGATAGCCGATCTCGGCGGCGATGCGCCTGGCTTCCTTTTCTTCGGTCACCGCGCCATCGGAGCCGGGCACCACCGGAATGCCGAGGCGCTTTGCCGTGCGCTTGGCCTCGATCTTGTCGCCCATGATGCGGATATGGTCGCCGGACGGGCCGATGAAGGTGATGTTGTGCGCCGCCAGGATATCGGCGAACTTGGCGTTCTCCGACAGGAAGCCGTAGCCCGGATGCACGGCGTCGGCGCCGGTGATCTCGCACGCCGCGACGATCTGGTGAATGTTGAGATAGCTGTCGCGCGACGGCGGCGGACCGATGCACACGCTTTCGTCGGCGAGCCTGACATGCATGGCGTCAGCGTCGGCGGTCGAATGCACCACCACGGTCTGGATGCCGAGTTCCTTGCAGGCGCGCAGCACCCGGAGCGCGATTTCGCCGCGATTGGCGATGAGGATCTTCTGGAACATCAGGTCCGCTCTATTCGATCACGACGAGCGGCATGCCGTATTCGACCGGCGTCGCGTCCTCGAACAGGATCGCCGTGACAGTGCCGGCGCGCGGCGAGGGGATCTGGTTCATTGTCTTCATCGCCTCGATGATCAGCAGCGTCTGGCCTTCCTTGACCTTCTGACCGATCTCGATGAACGGCTTTGCGTCAGGAGACGGCGCCAGGTAGGCGGTGCCGACCATGGGCGAAGGGACGGCGTTCTTCGACACGTCGACAGTCGCCGGGGCAGCCGCCGTTGCAGATTGGGCGGCCGCTGCCGGCGCATAGGCCGGTTGCGGTGCGGCGATCGCATGGACGGTGGGCGCCTGCCGTGACACCCGAACCTTCAGGTCGCCGAGTTCAACCTCGATCTCGGTCAGGTTGGTGTCGTTCAGTATGCCCGCCAGATCGCGGATCAGTTGCTGGTCAACACCGGTCTTCTTTATCGACATTTTCGAGCCTTCTGTTTGTTGGCCGGTCATAGGCGTGCGGCCAGCGCTTGCAGCGCCAGCGTGTAGCCGAGCGGCCCAAAGCCACAGATCATGCCGACAGCGACCGGCGCGACCATGGAGACGTGGCGGAACGGTTCCCGCGCGTGGATATTGGAAAGGTGAACTTCGGCGACCGGCAGCGGCGCGATCGAGCGGATGGCGTCGTGGATGGCAATCGAGGTATGGCTATAGGCGCCTGGGTTGATGACGATGCCGGCGGCCTTGTCGCCGGCTTCCTGGATCCAGTCGACAAGATCGCCTTCATGGTTCGACTGGCGGAAATCGATCTCGATCCCAAGCGATTTGCCTGCCTGCTTGCAGTCGTCCGCGATGGCCGCGAGCGTCTTGCCGCCATAAATGCCCGGCTCGCGCTTGCCGAGCGCGTTGAGATTGGGACCGTTCAGGACGAAAACCGTTTTCAAAAAAGCCGACCTTTTCCGGCGCCGGCGTCAAGCCGGCGCGCTGGGCCTCTATACCGGGCATAGTCGCCTGCGGAAAGAGCGCAAGTGCGTTCTTTCACTGTCCACAACAGGCCGAAATGCGCCCGTGAAGAAAACCGCTCGCCGGTCAAAGCGCGGCTTTCGCCGCCTTGATCTTTTCGGCGAGCACTTCCTGCCCGAGCGCCCCGAACACGACCTCGTTGCCGACGACGTAGGAAGGGGTTCCGGTGATCTGCAGCTTGTTGGCAAGATCGTAGGTCTTGGAGAAGGCTTCGGGGATCGACGCGTCCTTCATCTTCTCGCGCAGCGTCGCCTCGTCGGCGCCGAGCGAAAGCGCGATCTTGATCGCTGTTGCCTCGGTGGCGCGCCCCTGGCCGCCAAGCAGCGCATTGTGGAACTCGCCATACTTCTCCGGCATCATCATGTGGAACGCCATCGAAACGACGCTGGCCTTCTGCGAATCCGGGCCGAGGATCGGGAATTCCTTGAGCACGAAACGCAGATCCGGATCGGACTTGGTCAGGGCCCGCATGTCCTCGATGGCGCGTTTGCAGAAGCCGCAATTGTAGTCGTAGAACTCCACGATCGTGGCCTTGCCGTTCGGGTTGCCGACGACGCCGTCGAAGGTGGAGTTGAAGATCTGGTCCTTGGCGTTCTTGATGACGCCGAGCGCCGCGAGCCGCTGTTCCTCCTTCTGCTTGGCCTCGAGCGCGTCCTGCACTTCGAGCAGCACTTCCGGATTCTTCAGGAGATAGTCGCGGATGATTCCCTCGACCTCGGTGCGGTCGATTTTGGTATCGGCCCCGGCCGTCTGGACAGGCTGAGCCGTCTGGACAGGCTGCGCCGTCTGGACAGGCTGTGCCGTTCCGGCCTTCGCAATTTGCGGACTGCCGGCCACGAAACCGAAAGCCAGC
Organism: Mesorhizobium sp. Cs1321R2N1; assembly: GCF_037179725.1. Classification (NCBI taxonomy): domain Bacteria; kingdom Pseudomonadati; phylum Pseudomonadota; class Alphaproteobacteria; order Hyphomicrobiales; family Phyllobacteriaceae; genus Mesorhizobium; species Mesorhizobium sp. Cs1321R2N1. Next base: position 12,157 of record NZ_JAPYKP010000141.1, read on the forward strand.
ATGGCAAGGGCGACCGCAACCCCCGTGGTGCCCAGCAGCAGTGCCTTTTTCATCGTTCTCGTTCCTTCTGCCTGTTTTCCGGTCTGTCGCAGCACGCGGCCGGAGGGTTCATGAGATTACTGGCTTTTGCCTGACGATTTGTAGTTTATGATGTCCTGGGCGCGTATCCAGCGTGGCTCGCTGCGCTTCATCTGCTGTTGCGCCCGCATGGCGAAGATCTTCGCATCCTTGTAGTCGCCGGAATAGAAATGGCCTTCGGCGGTGGCAAGCTCGGCGCCCGGTATGTCTCCCAGCTCGCCGTAAGCCTGTGCCAGATAACGATAGCCGGTGGAATTTTCCTTGTCGCGCCCCAGGCCATTGTTGATCTGCACGACAGCTTTCTTGAGCGAGTCGGGCGTGCCGACCGCCATCAGCGCCTGGCCAAGCGAGACAGGCAGCAGGCCGGACCGTGCCGGATCGAGGCTGACCGCCTTGGCGTAGGCGTCGGCTGCATCCTTGGGCTTGTTCGCTTTCATCAATATATCGCCGCGCAGCTCCTGGAAGTAGGCATTCTTGGGCTGCGCCTTGATCAGGGCGTTGGTCTTGGTAAGCGCCTCGGAGAGATTGCCGTAGAGATAGGTCGACTGGGCATCGCCATAGAGCGCCGCCATGCTGCCCCGCATCTTTTGCATCAGCCGCGCCGCGGCGGCCTGACCCTCCATGTAGACGGCAATCTTCACCCGCATCATGTCGTGGCGCTGCTGCAGCGTCGGCGGGTCGAGCTTGTCGACATTGGGGCTTTGCTTGACCAGCACTTCGAGGTTGGCGATGCGGTCCTGCGGCATGGGATGGCTGATCCGGTAGGGATCGACCTGCGCGCCCGACAGCGACAGCGCGGTCTGGAAGCGGTGGAAGGTCTTCAGCATGCCCATGCCGGACTGGCCGGTGGCGTTGAGATAGGTGATGGCCGAGCGGTCGGCCGTGATTTCCTCGGTGCGCTGATAGGCGAGGATGCTGCGCTGCGCCATCTCGCCGCCGCCAGCCGCCACACCCATGCCGGCGCCGGCAAGGCCGCGGCTGTTTGTGGTCGCACCGGCAACCATGGCGCCGGCACCGAGCAAGGTGGCGATGATGGCCATGGTCTTGGCGCGTTCGAGCTGTTCGCGCAGTTTCTGCTGGTGGCCGCCGGCGATATGGCCTGCTTCGTGCGCGATGACGCCGATGATTTCGTTCGGCGTCTCAGCCGTCATCAGCGCGCCGGTGTTGATGAACAGCCGGCGTCCGGTGACGAAGGCGTTGAAGCTGGAATCGTTGACCAGCACGATGTCGATGCCGTCATTCGCGAGCCCGGCCGCCTTGAAGATCGGCCGTGCATAATCGCGCACCAGAGCTTCGATCTCGGCGTCGCGTACGACTGGCACGCCCTGGGCGAAGGCGGTCACCGAACCGGCCACCGCAACTGCGGCGGCGAGCAAAATCGTCGCGAAGACACGCGCCGCGTTGGCAATAGTCGATCTGGGTCGGCTCAACATAATGTGTCCACTGGTAGACGAGCGGGCGAAAGATGAAAAGTCGGCGCCTGAAAAACTTCCTCAACTTGTGATCCTCACATCAATCGGGCATTTGTGCGGCGCATGCGTCAGGACCTGGCGCGCTCAATCCTCGGGACAGGGGTAAAAATGGTCGTTTCGCTCTCCCATCGCGGCAATGTCGAGCCGTTCCATGCCATGGATGTACTTGCCGAAGCGAACCGGCTGAAGGCCCTAGGCATACCGGTGATTTCCATGGCGGTTGGCCAGCCATCCGATCCAGCGCCTGTACGGGTTCGCGCCGCCGCGGCCAAGGCGCTGGAGGATGGACGCATAGGCTATACCGACACCTTGGGTCTGGCCTCGCTGCGCAAGGCGATCGCCGGGCACTGCGCGGATCATTATGGCCTCGATGTCGACCCCGGCCGGATCGCGGTGACCACCGGATCGTCGGCGGCCTTCAATCTTGCCTTCCTGGTGATGTTCGATCCAGGCGATCGGGTCGCCATCGCCGCTCCCGGCTACCCCGCCTATCGCAACATCATGGCAGCCCTCGGCATCGACGTGGTCGAAATCGAGCTCGGTGACGCGGCTTATCTGCATGCCGGCCATCTGGAGGCCGCGCATCGCGAGAAGCCGTTAAAGGGCGTGCTGTTTGCAAGTCCGGCCAATCCGACCGGCGCCGTCATACCGGCCGACGAGCTGGCGACCCTGGTCAGCACGGCGGAGTCGCTCGGTATCGCCGTCATTTCCGATGAGATCTACCATCGGCTGGCCTATGGCGCCCCCGACACCACGGCTCTCGCCTTTAGCAACAGCGTGACTGTGATCAACTCTTTCTCGAAATACTACTGCATGACCGGCTGGCGCATCGGCTGGATGGTATTGCCGGACGAACTCGTGCGCCCCGTCGAATGCATTGGCCAGAGCCTCTACATCTCGCCGCCGGAGCTGTCGCAGATCGCGGCGATCGAGGCCTTTGCCGCAACCGAGGAATTGGAGGCGGTAAAACGGCGCTATGCCTGGAATCGCGAGCTCTTGATGACGCGTCTCCCGGAGCTGGGTTTTCCCCTGGCGGCACCCATGGATGGCGCCTTCTATGCCTTTTGCGATGTCACCCGGCACAGCAATGACAGCATGGCTTTTGCCCGCAAGATGCTGGCCGAGGCACATGTGGCGGCGACCCCCGGCCGCGACTTCGATCCCCGGGCAGGGCACCGCACGATGCGGTTTTCCTATGCCGGCAGCCACGACGACATGGTCGAGGCGATGTCGCGCATCGAACGCTGGTTGAGGTAACGCCATGCCGCTCGAACAGGCGCTGGCGGAAGTCGCGGCGGAAATGGCTGAACGCACCGATCGCGGCGATGTCGCGACCTATATTCCCCAATTGGGCAAAGTCGATCCGAAGAAATTCGGCATCGCGGCCGTCACCAATGACGGCCGCACGCTGGTGGCCGGCGATGCCGACCAGGCTTTTTCGATCCAGAGCATCTCGAAAGTTTTCACCCTGACGCTGGCGCTCGGCAATGTAGGCGACGCACTGTGGAAGCGGGTGGGGCGCGAGCCCTCCGGCAACCCGTTCAACTCGATTGTCCAGCTCGAGCATGAGAACGGCATTCCGCGCAACCCGTTCATCAATGCCGGCGCCATCGTCATTTCCGACATCCTGCTTGCAGGCCACCAGCCGCGCGAGGCGATCGGCGAGATCCTGCGCTTCATCCAGTTCCTCTGCGACGACGAGACGATCATCATCGACCGCGAGGTCGCGGCTTCCGAACGCGCCACCGGCTACCGCAACTTTGCGCTCGCCAACTACATGAAATTCTTCGGCAATCTCCATCATGCGCCGGAACTGGCGCTGGGCGTCTATTTCCACCATTGCGCCATCGCCATGAGCTGCCGACAACTGGCGATGGCCGGCCGCTTCCTCGCCAATGGCGGCAAGAACCCGGCAACCGGTCATTCCGTGGTGTCGGCGGAGCGGGCGCGGCGCATCGGCGCCATGATGCTGACCTGCGGCCACTATGACGGCTCCGGCGATTTCGCCTTCCGCGTCGGTATTCCCGGCAAGAGCGGCGTCGGCGGCGGCATATTGGGTATTGTACCGGGTGTCGCTTCGCTCGCCGTCTGGTCGCCCGGCCTCAACGCCAACGGCAATTCCAAGCTGGGTTCGCTCGCGCTGGAAAAGCTCGCCAGGATGATGAACTGGTCGATCTTCGCGCCATAGGGATCACGACCTGCCGGATATGAAAAATCCCGCGCCGTTCGTTTCGATCGGCGCGGGATTCTTTTTGTTAGAAAATCAATTCAAGCGTTTGGAAAGCTTAGAAAAAGCCTTTCCGCTGCCACCAGCCGGCACGCTTGGGCTTTTCTTCGGTCTTGGCTTCCGGCTCATCGGCCACGGTCGAGGAAACCACCGGTACGACAGGTGTATCGGCGGCTGCCGCCTTGCGGCGTGATGGCCGGGCTTTCGGTGTCTCTCCGGCGACCGCCGCCTCGTCCGATGCCGTGGCTGGCGTTTCGGCGGGTGCCTGGACGACCGCTTCCGCGGTCGGCTCCCCGGCGACGGCCTCGGCTGCTGCCTTCTTCGGCTTGGCTGCGCGGCGTGGCTTCTTGGGCTTCTCGGTGCTTGGCACCTCGTCGCTGACTGGAGCCGCCGGTTCTTCGACGGCAGCGGCAGCCACCGGCTCGATCGCCGCAGGCTCGTTTAGGGAAGCGTCAGCTTCGGCAGGCTCAGTCGTTTCACCGGCTGCCGCCTCGGTCTCGCCTTCGCCGTCTTCGCGACGGTTGCGCTTGCCGCCGCGCTTGCCGCGCCGACGCTTCTTGCCCTGGCCATCGTCGGATGCTTCCGCCGTTTCGACGGTCTCGGTTGCGGCGACCGCAGCCTCGTCGTCAGCCTCGGCATCGTCATGGTCCGCCGCGCCTTCCGACGC
>NZ_JAPYKP010000142.1:0-16591 GCF_037179725.1 Mesorhizobium sp. Cs1321R2N1
TGCGTTTCGGCATTCCCGATGGCCGCCCCGTCGGCGTCGTGCTGGCGCAGCTTGCCGCCGACGGCCGCACGCAGCGCCGCGAGCCCAATCATATCTATTCGCTGCAGCAGGCGGCCGGCATCGTCAACTATGCCTTCGACCGCATCGCGCTCGACGCCAAACAGGCCAGTGGCGAGAACGTGCGTGTCGCCGTCATCGATACCGGCATCGACGATACCAATCCGGCTCTGGCCGGGGTCATCGCCGCGCAGTTCGACGCGATGCCCGACGTCCCGATCGAAAAGCGCGACCACGGCACTTCGATCGATGGTCTGATTGCCGGCGTCGGCCCGCTGGAAGGCATGGCGCCGGGCGCGAAAATCTACCACGCGCGTGCCTTCGAGGGCGGCAAGTCGACCATGGACGTCATCCTGTCGGCGCTCGACTGGGCGGCGGACCAGAATGTCAGCATCATCAATATGAGCTTCGTCGGCCCGAAGAACGACCTGCTCGGCACCGCCTGCCGTAATGCACGGGCGCTCGGCATGGTGCTGGTCGCCGCCGCCGGCAACAACGGCCCGAAGGCGCCCTATGGCTATCCGGCCGCCTTTGACGGCGTCATCGCGGTGACGGCCACCGACGTCAGTGACGGACTGATGCCGCAGGCCAATCGCGGCGCTTATGTCTTCATCTCGGCGCCGGGCGTCGAGATGGTGGCACCGAGCGGCGCCGGCTCGGACGTAGTGACGGGCACCTCGTTTGCCGCGGCGATCGTCAGCGGCGCCATCGCCAACCTCATCCACGCCACGCCCGACCGCTCGGCCAACGACATCGAGAAGGCACTTGCAGCGACGGCGAGAGATCTCGGGCCCAAGGGGCGCGACAATGATTTCGGTTACGGGCTGCTGGATCTTAAGGCGGCCGAGGCCGTGAGGGAGTAGGTTTTTCGCTTCAGGCGTCGATTTCGTCGATCTGCGGCCGATCAACCTGTCGCCAGTCGCCGGTTCGGAATAGCAGAAGCAACGTGACTCCAAGACAAAGCCCGACGACAGCCGAACCGATTATTGCCAGCCATCGCATCAATACCGCCTGCTCATCGCCGCCAATAACCCGGTAAAGGCCGTTGATCTCGACCATTTCCGAGTTGGACAACCGCTTCTTGGGCAACGTTCGATCGGTATAGAAATATTTGGTCATGGCGTTGAATTCGAGTTCACTTCCGATGAACATTTCGGTGGGGTTCAGGTCTGACGTGACATGGCCTTCATAGGTGAGTTCCTGCGTGGAACGGACATCAACATTGTTGAAGTCCGGGGTTGTGGCGCCCGGGTGAAACCAGCCCGGCGCAAACACCGAGACCGGTCCGGAGCGGGGCAGATGCGTAATCGGCTGGTTGACGATCTCGACCACTCTCCGCTCTGCTCGCCCGGCTTCCAGATTCATTTTTTCGATGCCAGGCAACGTCCAGAAAACAGCGCCGGCCACGGTGAGCAGGAACGCCGCTAAGCCAACAGAGGCACAAGATGGCCTAAGGTGCGCGCCGGTTCGACCGTGCGGCCAGCCAAGGCAGCCGGTACGCTGGCTTCGCGCCCGCGCCGGCCGAAAACCGCGTTTGGTTGATCGATTTTCATCCGGCCAGTTTGGGATAAGCGCGCTAATGCGGGGTTAAGAGGGCACTCTGTCTTGGGGCGACCTTACAGCATGTCGCGGCGAATAGGATTCGCCCGACCTGCTGTAAGCTTCTGATTTGTGCATGTCGTTGTCCCGGAACCGAGGACACTTCCGGGCGACATGCATTAGGCCGGCGCTCCGGCGACCGATCCCCTGACCACCAGGTCGACCGGCCAGACCTCGCCGCGCGCGCCCTCCTCCAGTCCCGATATCCGCGCCGCCAGCCGCTCGGCGATGCGTGCGCCGGCCAGCCGGATCGACGAGCGCGTCGTGGACAGCGGCACGGAAAAATTCTCCGGCTTCAGCCAGGGAAAGACGTCGTCATGGGCGATCAGCGAGATGTCGCCGGGAATGCTGAGGCCAAGGTCGCGCACCGCGCGCACGACGCCGAGCGCCATGATCAGGCTGGAGCAGGCGATTGCCGTCGGCGCGCCGTCCTGTTCAAGCAGGCGCCGGGCGGCGCGATAGCCGTTCTCCTCGGTCATCACAACGGAGCAGACATGGCGATCGTCCAATGTCAGGCCGCTTGCTGCCAGCGCCCGGCGCAGGCCGCGCTCGCGATGAATGGCGAAGGTTTCCCCGTCATCGCCATTGATCAGCGCCAGCCGCCGGTGGCCGAGCTGGACGAGCAGCCGGGCGGCCTCGTGGAAAGCGCCTTCATTGTCGATGTCGAGAAAGGGATAGTCGAAGTCCAAGCCCTCGCTGCGGCCATGGACGATGAAGGGAATGCCGAGCGTATTGACCAGCGCCACGCGCCGGTCGGCGGGCCTGGGCGAAGAGATGTAGACGGCATCGACCTGCCGGTTGGCGACGACGCGCCGGTAGGTCGTCTCCTGATCGTCGGCGTCGGTCGGGGACAGGACAAGGTCGAGTTCGTGCGAGCGGGCATAGTCGCCGAGGCCGGACAGGAATTCGACGAAGTGGGGGTCGATGTCGACCGCGGCACCCGTCGGCAGCACATAGCCGATCATTCCGGACTTGCCCGTGGCCAGCCGACGCGCGCTCGGATTGGGGCGATAGCCGTGGCGCTTGGCGGCGTCCATGACGCGCCTGCGGGTTTCCTCGTTCACTTCGGGATAGCCGTTCAACGCCCGGCTTACCGTTGTCTGCGAAAGCGCCAGCATATGCGCGAGTTGCTTGAGGTTCACGAGAGGCCTCCCTGCCTCAAAGCGCTTTCAGATTGAATCGCCCCAAACACTACCCGAGATGCGGCCATATCGGAGACCATATGCGTGCCGGGGCCCGCTTTGAAACAGAAATTGCTGTTGCACCGCCAAAAAAGCATGTTGCGACGCACACTTCGGGCGCGGGCTGCTGGCAATTAAATCGATTAGTTCGTGAGCACTCTTGACTCCTGATTGATTCAATGGCGAGATCGGCAAAGCCAAAGCGCTTTGGAAGACTCTTCGAAAGGTTGCGGTTCCCTTGCGAGTGAGTCACAGTCCTGCGGCGTCGGCGGGCGGAATGGAGGTTCCGTCCTGTATGTGTGACCCACTGGGAGGAATACCGATGAAGAAGTTGCTTTTGCTGGGCGTTGCGTCTGCCGCGTTCGCCCTGAGCGCGCCCGCGCAGGCCGAACTGAAGTTCAAGCCCGGCGAAGATCAGCACTTTCACTGGGCGAATTATGAAGACCTCAAGAAAGTCGACCTCAAGGGTGAGACCTTGTCAATCTTCGGCCCATGGCGTGGCGAGGACGAGGCGCTTGTCCGGTCGGTACTCGATTATTTCTCCGAGGCCACCGGCGCAGAGGTCAAATATTCCTCGTCCGAGAATTACGAGCAGCAGATCGTCATCGACACCCAGGCCGGCAGCCCGCCCAACATCGCCGTCCTGCCGCAGCCGGGCCTCATCCAGGACCTTGCTTCCAAGGGCGTGCTGACCCCGCTCGGCGACGACGTCGCGGCCTGGGTCAAAGAGAATTACGCCGCCGGCGACTCCTGGGCCAAGCTCGGCACCTATACGGGCAAGGACGGCAAGCCGGGCTTCTATGCCTTTCCCTACAAGATCGACGTGAAGGGGCTTGTCTGGTACTCGCCCGACAATTTCGAGGAAGCCGGCTACAAGGTGCCGAAGACGCAGGAAGAACTGGCCGAGCTCGAAAAGAAGATCATCGCCGATGGCGGCAAGCCCTGGTGCATCGGCCTTGGCTCGGGCGGCGCGACCGGCTGGCCGGCGACCGACTGGGTCGAGGATATCATGCTCAGGACGCAGCCGCCTGAAGTCTACGACAAGTGGGTGAAGAACGAGATCCCGTTCACCGATCCGGCAGTGGTCAACGCCATCGACATCTTCGGCAAGATCGCCACCGACGACAAGATGGTCGACGGCGGCGCCAAGGCGGTCGCGGCGACCGACTTCCGCGACAGCCCGAAGGGCCTCTTCACCGTGCCGCCGAAGTGCTACATGCACCATCAGGCATCGTTCATCCCTTCCTTCTTCCCGGAGGGCGTGAAGCTTGGCCAGGATGCGGACTTCTTCCCCTACCCGCCCTACGCCTCCAAGCCGGAACTCGGGACGCCGCTGGAAGTGGCCGGAACGCTGGTGATGATCACCAAGGATTCCAAGGCGTCGCGCGAATTCATCAAGTTCCTGCAGATGCCGCTCGCGCATGAATTGTGGATGGCGCAGAAGAGCTTCGTCACGCCCTTCAAAGGCGCCAACAAGGACGCCTATGGCAGCGATGCGTTGAAGAAGCAGGGCGAGATCCTGGTCGGCGCCACGACGGTGCGCTTCGACGGCTCCGACCTGATGCCCGGCAAGGTGGGCGCCGGCTCCTTCTGGACCGGCATGATCGACCTGGTCGGCGGCAAGTCCGCCCAGGACGTCGCAACCGACATCCAGAAGAGCTGGGACGCAATCAAGTAGGCCGCTGCGGCGCGACCTGATCCTTCCTGATCCTCCTACTGGATCCGGGCTACGGCCCGGATCCGACCGGCGGTGCATGCCGGAAGCCTTCGCGTTTCGATTGTTCGGAACAACTGAAAGTCGGCGTATCCAGTCGCCAGCACCGCCTGGCCGGTCATGCGCAGGGAGAGGGACCCATGGCGACTCAGATTTTCTCGGCAATATTCGTCATCATCATCGGCGTCGGCGGCTGCGTCGCCTATTTCTGGGGCGCCAACAAACTGCTCGACCTGATCTTCCCCTCGCGTGGGGTGTCCGGGACGGCCGCCGTCAACAATCTGCGCCGGCAGGGATTGGTGCGGCCCTGGTTGTTCGTGGGTCCGGCGCTGATCATCCTGACCATCTACCTGATCTATCCGGTGATCGCGACGCTGTGGCTGTCTTTCTTCGACCGCGGCGGCACGAGTTTCGTGGGGTCCGCCAACTACGAGTGGGCGCTGCGCGATCCGGATCTGCGAAACGCCATCCGGAACAACATCCTGTGGCTGGCGGTGGTGCCGGCGGCCTGCACCTTCCTCGGCCTGATCATCGCCGTGCTCACCGACAAGATATGGTGGGGCACGATCGCCAAGAGCCTGATCTTCCTGCCGCTGGCGATCTCCTTCGTCGGCGCCAGCGTGATCTGGAAGTTCATCTACGAATATCGTGGCGAGGGCCAGATCCAGATCGGACTGCTCAACGCCATCATCCAGTATTTCGGCGGCCAGCCGCAGGTCTGGATATCGCTGCCGCTCTGGAACAATTTCTTCCTGATGATCATCCTGATCTGGATCCAGACCGGCTTCGCCATGGTCATCCTCTCCTCGGCGCTGCGCGGCATCCCCGAAGAAACACTGGAAGCGGCGGTCATAGACGGCGCCAATCCATTCCAGATCTTCTGGAAGATCATGGTGCCGCAGATCTGGGGCACCATCGCGGTGGTATGGACCACCATCACCATCCTGGTGCTGAAGGTGTTCGACATCGTCCTGACCATGACCAACGGTCAATGGAACAGCCAGGTGCTGGCCAATCTGATGTTCGACTGGATGTTCCGGGGCGGCGGCGATTTCGGCCGCGGCGCGACCATTGCCATCATCATCATGATCGCCGTCATTCCGATCATGATTTGGAACATCCGCCAGGCCAACAAAGAGACGGGAGGGCACTGAGATGGCCGTCGCGACCGGAAATTCCTTCGCCAGCCGTTTCGGCGTCCATATCGCGGTGCTCGTTTTCGTGGTGATCTGGACCATCCCCACGCTCGGCATCCTCGTCTCGTCGATACGCGACAAGGATCAGATCATCGCCTCGGGCTGGTGGAATTCGTTCGCCAGTTCCAGCCAGACCGAAGCCGGCCGCCTGCCGGCCGCCTCCACACAAGTCGAGAAGGACGGCAAGTTCGTTCTCCAGGGAAACATCTTCGGCGATGGGGCCAAGCGCGGCATCAGTGCCTTCGGCGTCAAGGCGGCGGCACCGACGCAGTATCCTGCCGGCACATCAGCCGATCTCGGCGACGGCGTCACCCTGCAACTCAACGCCGACGGCAGCTTCGTCATGACCTCGCCCAAGGCATTCGAGGGCGACCGGGGCCAGCGCATCTACTACGCCTCGTCGGCGCCGCCGAAATTCACCCCCGAAAACTATCAGACCGTGCTGTTCTCCGAAGGCATCGGCCGCTCCTTCATGAATTCGCTGACGGTCACCATCCCGGCGACCGTCATCCCGATCCTGATCGCGGCCTTTGCCGCCTATGCGCTGGCCTGGATGCGCTTTCCAGGCCGCGCGCTCTTGATCGCTGTCGTCATCGGCCTGCTGGTGGTGCCGCTGCAGATGTCGCTCATCCCGCTCCTGAAGCTCTACAACGGCGTCGGGACGTTCTTCGGGGTGCCGTCCAAGACCTATCTCGGCATCTGGCTGGCGCATACCGGTTTCGGCCTGCCCTTCGCCATCTATCTGTTGCGCAGCTATATTGCCGGCCTGCCGCGCGAGATCATGGAATCGGCGCGCATCGACGGCGCCAGCGATTTCGAGATCTTCGTCAAGATCGTGCTGCCGCTGTCTTTCCCGGTGCTTGCCTCCTTCGCCATCTTCCAATTCCTGTGGGTATGGAACGATCTCCTGGTGGCAATGGTTTTCCTCGGAACGGCGCCCGATCAGATCGTGCTGACGGCCAAGCTCAATGCGCTGCTCGGCTCGCGTGGCGGCAACTGGGAGATCCTGACGACATCGGCCTTCATCACCATCATCGTGCCGCTGATCGTCTTCTTCTCGCTGCAGCGTTATTTCGTCCGCGGGCTGCTGGCCGGCTCGGTGAAAGGAGGTTGAAACAATGCAATCGGCTTTGAAGGCGACTTCGAAACCAGACCCCGCCATTGATCGCGACTGGTGGCGGGGCGCGGTGATCTACCAGATCTATCCGCGTAGCTATCAGGACTCCAACAGCGACGGCATCGGTGACCTCAAGGGCATCATCGGCAGGCTGCCCTACATTGCCGCCCTTGGCGCGGATGCCATCTGGATCTCGCCTTTCTTCAAATCGCCAATGAAGGATTTCGGCTACGACGTCTCGGATTATTGTGACGTCGACCCGATGTTCGGCACGCTGGCTGACTTCGACGCGCTGACGGCGGAGGCGCACCGGCTGGGTCTCAAGGTGATGATCGACGAGGTGCTGTCGCATACCGCCGATATCCATCCCTGGTTCATGGAAAGTCGCTCGAGCCGCACCAATCCGAAGGCCGACTGGTATGTCTGGGCCGACGCAAGGCCCGACGGCACGCCGCCCAACAACTGGCTGTCGATCTTCGGCGGCTCGGCGTGGCAATGGGACACCAGCCGCCAGCAATATTACCTGCACAATTTCCTGGCCGAGCAGCCCGACCTCAACTTCCATAGCCGCCAAGTCCAGGACGCGCTGCTCGACGTCACCCGCTTTTGGCTGGAGCGCGGCGTCGACGGCTTCCGTCTCGACACTATCAATTTCTACTTCCACAGCCAGGGGCTGGAAAACAATCCGCCGCTGCCGCCGGACGAGCGCAACGACCAGACCGCGCCCGCGGTCAATCCCTACAACTACCAGGATCATATCTACGACAAGAGCCGGCCGGAGAACCTCGCTTTCCTCGAGCGCTTCAGGGCGCTGCTCGACGAGTATCCGGCGACCGCCGCGGTCGGCGAAGTCGGCGATTCGCAGCGCGGGCTGGACGTGGTCGCCGCCTATACCGCCGGCGGCAAGCGCGTGCATATGTGCTATTCCTTCGACTTCCTGGCGCCGGAAAAGATCAGCGCCGCCAAGGTGCGCTCGGTGCTGGAAGCCTTTGGCAGGGTGGCCAGCGACGGCTGGTCGTGCTGGGCATTTTCCAACCATGACGTGATGCGCCCCGCCTCGCGCTGGGCCGCCGACGAAGCCAACCCGTCGGCCTATCTCAAGGTCATCTCGGCATTGCTGATGTCGCTGCGCGGCTCGGTCTGCATCTACCAGGGCGAAGAACTCGGGCTCGGCGAGGCCGACCTGCGCTTCGAGGACCTGCAGGATCCCTACGGCATCCGCTTCTGGCCGGAATTCAAGGGCCGCGACGGCTGCCGCACGCCCATGGTGTGGGATGGCGGCGCCAGGAATGGCGGCTTCTCCCCGGCAAAACCCTGGCTGCCGGTGCCGGCCAAGCATCTGTCGCAGGCGGTCAACGTGCAGCAAGGCGACGAGACCTCCCTGCTTGAGCATTACCGGCGCTTTCTCGCCTTCCGCCACGCCCATCCGGCGCTGGCCAAGGGCGACATCACCTTCATCGAAAGCGAGGGCGACACCGTCGCCTTCACCCGCCGGGCGGGCAATGAGGAGGTCGTCTGCGTCTTCAATCTGGGCGCCAGATCGGCGAAGGTTGACCTCGGCAACCGAACCCTGCAACCTTTGGCGGGACACGGGTTTTCCGGGCAGGCGAGCACCGGTTCGGTCGAACTTGGCGGTTACGACGCTTGGTTCGGACGCATAGGCTGAAACATCTGAGGAATCACTGGAGGAAATCAATGGCCGATGTCAATTTGAGACAAGTGAAGAAGTCCTACGGCAATCTCAATATTCTCCACGGCATCGACCTCGACATCAAATCGGGTGAATTCATCGTCTTCGTCGGCCCGTCGGGCTGCGGCAAGTCGACCTTGCTGCGCTCGATCGCCGGGCTTGAGGAAATCACCTCGGGTGAACTCAGGATCGACGGTCAGGTGGTCAACGACGTGCCGCCGTCGAAGCGCGGCATCGCCATGGTGTTCCAGTCCTATGCGCTCTATCCGCACATGACCGTCTACGACAACATGGCCTTCTCGATGAAGATCGGCAAGGAAAGCAAGGCCGAGATCGACAAGCGGGTACGGCAGGCGGCCGAGATCCTGCAGTTGACCAAATATCTCGACCGCCTGCCCAAGGCGATGTCGGGCGGCCAGCGCCAGCGTGTCGCCATCGGCCGCGCCATCGTGCGCAATCCGAAAGTGTTCCTGTTCGACGAACCGCTGTCGAACCTTGACGCGGCGCTGCGCGTCGCCACGCGCATCGAGATCGCCAAGCTCAAGGAATCGATGCCCAACACGACTATGATCTATGTCACGCACGACCAGGTCGAGGCGATGACGCTGGCCGACCGCATCGTCGTGCTGAAGGATGGCCACATCGAGCAGGTCGGCACGCCGATGGAGCTCTACAAGAGCCCCGGCAACCTCTTCGTCGCCCAGTTCATCGGCTCACCGGCCATGAATATCCTGCCGGCGGCGGTCGACAAGACGGGCAATCCGACCATCGTCAGTCATGTCGGCGGCCGCAAGGCGACGGTACCGATCGCGACGCCTGCTTCGGCAAAAGGAGCGGCGGTCAGCTTCGGCGTGCGGCCGGAAGATCTCGCGATCGCCAGTGGCAGCGATTATCTGTTCGAGGGGACGGTCGATTATCTCGAGCAGCTCGGTGAGGTTCAGCTGGTCTATATCGACATCGGCCGTGCCGACCTGCCGCTGGTGACCAAGTTGCCGGGCAATGTCGAGGTCAAGCGCGGCTCGACGCTGCGGCTGACCGCCAATGCCGGAGATCTTCATATCTTCGATGCGGATGGACGGTCGTTCGCCCTGCAGGAAGCGGAAGCAAAAGCCGCCTGAGACCACAAGCTGTCTCGACAACGCAAAAAGAGAGCGGCGGGCAAGCCCGCCGCTCTCTTTTGTATATTACCACGGCTGGTTAGTTGTTGCCGAAGAGGTTGCGGTCTGCGCCCTGAGGGGCGGACTTCTGTACGTCGCCCGACGAATTGAGCAGCTTGTAGACAGGCGATTCGCTCTTGCGGATCGAGCCCGTATGCGAGGTGTCGACGTTGACGGTCGCCTGCTTGTTGATGTCGGTGCCGCCAACGTTGTCGTTGCCGGCATAGGCGCTGCCAGCGGCAATCAGAAGAGCGGCGGCGGTAAGAACAATCTTTTTCATTTTGGTACTCCGATTTTTTCGAATTCAAGGGGCGGGCTGAGCGCGCCGTCCTTGCTTGAAGAGATGTTAGTTGTTGCCGAACAGGTTGCGATCGGCGCCGTGCTGGACGGGCTCCTGGCTGGCAGGAGCCGACTTGTCGACCGACGCGGTGTACGAGTTGTCCACCGCGGCGGCAGGCTGGTTGGCACCGTTGGAGCCATAGTTGTCGCTGGCAAAAGCGCTGCCGGAAATGGCCAGAACGGCGGCGGCGGCAATAAGGATCTTGTTCATTTTAGGTACTCCTGAATTTCTTGAATTCCGCCGGATCGGCGGGCAAGCCCGCCAATCCGTGGGGACAGGCCGTTAGCGGCCGAAGAGGTTGCGATCGCTGCCCTGAGCAGGCGTCTGAGCAACAGGCTCCGACGTCTTGGTGGAGGTGGAAGCGGTGTACGAACTGTCCACCGCGGCAGCAGGCTGGTTGGCGCCGTTCGAACCGTAATTGTCGCTACCAGCGAAGGCGCTGCCGGAAACAGCCAGAAGGGCGGCGGCAGTGAGAATGATCTTTTTCATTTTTTGGTACTCCAGTATTTTTCCGTCCGTCTAGCGGCGTGTCTTGGGATTAAATCGCGTCGTTCGGACAGCCCCGATGTGGGAGAGCACCCTTGCCGTTTCCAATCACGAAGTTGTTCAGCGTGGACCATGACTCCACCACTTGAAATTGTACCAGCGCCTTCCGCATCTCTTATTTTATCTTGTGATATCAGTTAGTTACGTTAAAACAGCGTCCTGATCACCAACTGTGTCGGAGGCTCGGCGTTCACAGCGTCTTGCACGCACCGTCAACAGAAACGAACCGTTCGGTTCGATTTTAGCCTCCTCTAATAGTCACTTTTTGAAACTGTTAACCTATTTGCTGCCGGCAAAGGGGTCGGCGCGGCTTGGCGACAGAAGGCGATTCCAATCGGCTACAAGCCTGTCATGACGATCCAGCATGCGTGTCGCGCCGCATGGATGCGATGTCGCTTTCATGCCGATGTCGCAAAGTCTGTCGTGGTTAGATCAGGCATCTCAGGTGCCGCTGCGTGACGACGGAGCGGAGAATTGGGAAGCCGGTCAGATTCCGGCGCTGCCCCCGCAACGGTGGTGGAGTTCAAGTCGCAACGGGAGACCACTGGGCGAAAGCCTGGGAAGGTGTCGCGATGGTCCGCAAGGGACAACTCCAGAGCCCGGAAACCAGCCCGAGATCGCTAGAACTCGACTGATCGCGGTGGGCGGTCAAGAGGCGGATGGTGTCTGTCCGGCTTTTCGCCGATCTGCGCCCAGTCCTTCCTCAATCACCACCAGTTCAGTCCTTGAAACTGAGGACAGGACATGGACGCGCGCAACGACATGCTGAGGCTCTTGAACAGCCGCAGACAAGGCTTTTCGCTGGAACAGCCCTTTTACACCGACCCGGACTACTTCAAGCTCGACATGGAGTTGATCTGGTATCGCGACTGGCTGTTCATCGGCCATGATTGCGAATTGCCCAAGCCGGGCAGCTTCATCACCATGCAGATCGGCGATTATCCGGTCGTGCTGGTGCGCGATCAGCAGGGCAAGATCAACGCCTTCCACAATTCCTGCCGCCATCGCGGCAGCCGCGTCTGCAATTCCGACAAGGGCACGGCCGCCAAGCTGGTCTGTCCCTATCACCAATGGACCTACGAGCTCGACGGCCGGCTGCTGTTCGCCCGCCAGATGGCCGATGGGTTCGACAAGAGCCAGTTCGGCCTGAAGCCGGTCGCCTGCGAAAGCGTCGCCGGCCATGTCTTCATCTGCCTGGCCAAGGAGCCAGCCGACTTCGCGCCGATGCGGGCGATGATCGAGCCCTACCTTTTGCCGCACCGGCTGCGTGAGGCAAAAGTCGCCTTCGAGAGCACCATCATCGAGAAGGGCAACTGGAAGCTGGTCTGGGAGAACAACCGCGAATGCTATCATTGCGCCGGCAACCATCCCGAACTCTGCAAGACCTTCCCGGAAGCACCGACGGTGACGGGCGTCCAAGGCGCCGACAGCGACCCGGAGATGCTGGCGCACTGGGCGAAATGCGAAGCGGCCGGCCTGCCGAGCAAGTTCCGCATCGATCCGGCCGGCCAGTATCGCGCGACCCGCGCGCCGCTGCTGCGCGATGCCGTCAGCTACACGATGACGGGAAAGCGCGCGGTCGAGAGGAATCTTTCCGACAGCGTTTCAACCAACCGCATCGGTTCGTTGCTGCTTTACCACTATCCGACGACCTGGAACCACATCCTGGGCGACCACGCCGTCACCTTCCGAGTGCTGCCGATCAGCGCCACGGAAACGGCGGTGACGACCAAATGGCTGGTGCACAAGGATGCGGTCGAGGGCGTCGATTACGATCTCGCAGAACTCACCCATGTCTGGACCGAGACCAACGACCAGGATCGCCGCATCGTCGAGGAAAACGCCTTCGGCATCCTGTCGCCGGCCTACGAGCCAGGCCCCTATTCGGAGATGCATGAGGGCGGCGTGATCCAGTTCGTCGAGTGGTACGCATCCTTCATCGGGCCACGGCTTGCCGAAGGCGGCCGGCCGGCCCTGCGCAGCGTTGCCTAAGGCATATCGCTAGAGACGGCGGTTTTGGACATGCGCGGAACAAAAGGGACAAGAGGATGAATGCGATGACGGATCTCGGCCTCTATCGCCATCTCGACCAGATGGCGCCCTGGAACGACAGGTTGCAGGTGCTGGAAGTGACCGGCGTCACCGACGAGGCGCCCGACGTGAAGACCTTCACCTTCCGGTCCGACAACCAGACCTGGTTCCGCTACAAGCCGGGCCAGTTCGTGACGCTGGAATTGCCGACACCGGACGGGCCGCTGATGCGCACCTATACGCTGTCATCGTCACCGTCGCGGCCATTCTCGATCGCGGTGACGGTGAAGGCGCAGGTGGGCAGCATCGGCACACGCTGGATGTTCGATCACCTGGCGCCGGGCTCGCACGTCAAGGCCTATGGACCAGGCGGCGACTTTTCACTGCACAGCCATCCGGCGGCGAAATATCTGTTCATCTCGGCCGGATCCGGCGTGACGCCGATGATGTCGATGCTGCGCTGGCTGAACGACTGCGCGCCATGGACCGATGTCGGCTTCGTCAACTGCGCGCGGCGCCCGGAAGAGATCATCTTCCGCAAGGAGCTGGAGCTGCTCGGCGGCCACATGCCGGGCCTGTCGCTCGGCTTCATGATCGAGGAACGGTCGAGCCGCGAGGGCTGGTATGGCCATATGGGCCGCATCGACGCTATCCGGCTGCCGCTGCTGGCGCCGGATTTCCGCGAACGCGAAATCTTCTGCTGCGGCCCCGACCCCTTCATGCGCGCCGTGCGCGGCATGCTCGAAGCCGCCGGCTTCGACATGGCAAAGTACCATCAGGAGAGCTTTGCCGCGCCGACCGTTGAGGAAATCCCGGTGCCATTCGCGGCGCCGGCGCAGGACGGTGTGGCTGTCCCCGTCGAAGCCGCAACGCCGATCCGCTTCGCGCTTTCGGACGTCGACGCCGACTGTGTCGCCGGCCAGACCGTGTTGCAGACGGCGCGTGCTTCGGGCGTGCGGATACCGGCGGCCTGCGAATTCGGCCTGTGCGGAACCTGCAAGGTGAAGAAAGTCTCCGGCAGCGTCGAGATGAGCCACAATGGCGGCATCCTCGATCACGAGATCGACGATGGCTTCATCCTGGCCTGCTGTTCAAAGCCACTGTCGGCATTGGAAATCGAGGCTTGATCCGCCCGGCCTTCGACTGATCCGGGAATGGTCCGCGCCTTGCCGGCACGGTCGGATCGGCCTCAAAATGCACACCCTACGAAAAAGAGCCGAGGGCACAATCGCGGCAGTCGTTCCTCTATGACGATGATGTCCGGCTGTCAGCCATCATCGAGGTCTCGCGTTCGCGGGCTCTTATGTCGGCAAGCATCCATGCCGACAGGGACAAGGGCACCAATACGCCGATGCCAAGCCCGATACCGTTCACCAGATGGGCGATGGCAGGGTAGAGCCAGACGAGCGCCAGGAAAATCCGGGGCATGTTGGCGCGCGTCGAAAAAAGGTAGGCCACGGCGACGGCAAGACCGACCGTGTCGTAGCTGTAGCCGTACGGCGTCGCGACCGTTGCCAGCACGGCGGTGAGGACCACTCTTTCGCCGTGCTCGACCTGCCGCCAAGGCAACCAGACCCAGATGGAGGCACAGATTGCGGCAATGGTCGCAACGGCTTGCATCACATAGGCCACCGTCAGTCCGGCGCCGCATGCGCGCGCCAGGAAGAACATGGTTGCGGCATTGGCCTGGTAGGGTTGCGGATAGGGCGCCTCCAGGATTGCCGTCATCAGGGGGCGGGTTTCGGTCCAGAACAGATGCCAGACGTCGAACCCGAGCGAGAGCCCGGTCAAAATGAACAGCGTGGCAGATGACAGGGCCGCGGCGGCGATGGCACGCCAGTTGCCGCCGGCCAGCAGGCAGAACGGCACCAGAATGCCCAGATGCGGCTTGATCGTCAGCAAACCGAACAGCAGCCCAGCCAGGATTGGCCGTTTTGGCGCCACGGCCAGCCCGCCAATGAGAAGAGCCGTCGTCAGGGCACCGTTCTGGCCGAAGATGGCGTTGATGAAGACGGCCGGACACACAAGGACGGCCGCTTCGGCCCGCGTGCCCAGCTTCAGCGGCCGCACCGCCAGCCACAGGCAGAAGAGGGTGCCGAAAGTCCAGATGAAATAGGCGGGAAAGATCGGCAGCAGCGCGAGCGGCGCGCCGAAGACCAGGATGCTGGGCGGGTAACTCCATTCCTGGTTGGGAAGATCGGGCGAAAACATCCGCCGCAGGGCCGCGCGATAGCTGTCGACGTCAAACAGCCAGGCTACATGGCCGTCGAGCGCCATGCGTCCGCCGGCCCACAGATTGGTGAAATCCCAATAGGGCAGCCGGTCACTGAGCTCGGAGAAGCCGTGCTCGTCGAAGGTCCACAAGGCAAGATAGTAGCGCAGCCCGATCAGGATTCCGGTGCACAGCACAAGTGCCGCGAAACGGATATCGGATCGAAAAGGGGCAGTCTGGTTGACTGGTGCCATTGCGCTGTTTTCCAAGACCCTGGCAGTCTTGATAGGGGGCGCGCGTTAAGATCGGCTTATTTGGAGGTCTCGTCGGGCTTCGTCACCCGCCGCAGCGTCAGATTGATCCTGCCGCCGTTTTTGAGCAGCGCCGAGGTCGAAGGGTAGATGCGGTCGACGCCATGGAAGGCAAGGCGACCCTCGCCGCCAAGCACGACGACATCGCCGCTTTTCAGCCTGAACGATTTGGTAGCGCCATCGCGCGTTGTCTGGCCGACCCTGAACAGGCAATCGTCACCCAGCGAGACAGAGACGACGGGTGCCGAGAAATCGGCCTCGTCGCGATCCTGATGCAGGCCCATCTTCGCATCAGGCGTGTAGAAATTGACCAGGCAGGCCTCCGGCGGATTGGGATAACCCGACACTTGCCGCCACAGGTCGAGCAGGCTGTCGGGGATAGGCGGCCAAGGCTCTCCGGTCAGCGGATGCGTCGGCTGGTAGCGATAGCCGCGTTCCTTGTCGGTGACCCAGCCGAGCGGACCGCAATTGGTCATGCGCACGCTCATCTCCTTGCCGGTCCGCGGCATGGCCGGCACGAACAGCGGCGCTTGCTGGACGATGCTCCTCACCTCCTCGACCAGCACCTCCTGGACGGCGCGGGACAGATGGGCCGGCATGTGGCGTACGCCCTTGGGCAGAACGAGCATGGATTTGGCTCATGTGAATGGTTCGGAGCCCAGCATGCCACCAGCGGACGAAAACGGCGACCCGAAAGCCGTCGTGGTTTTTGCCAGATGCCGCGCGCCGAATTCGTCTTTCCATTCGCCAATGGCGGTTGACGAATAAAGACGAAGCGCCGCTGGTAATGCAACGCCGCGCGACCTTTCGGACGCACGGCGCACTGATTTCTGCCCTGTGGCTCAGCCAAGCTCGGGAATACGCAGGACCCGGCCCGGATAGATCTTGTCGGGATGGGTCAGCATCGGCTTGTTGGCTTCGAAGATGACCGTGTTCTTGGCGCCCTGGCCCTTGCCATAGCTCTTTTCGGCGATCTTCCAGAGATTGTCGCCCTTCTGGACGGTGTAGAAGGTCGGCTCCTTGGCAGGGGCCGCCGTGCCGGAAGCCGGCGCGACCTGCAACTCGTCAGCCTGCACCTTGGAGACGCCCAGCGTGTTGCCGACGGCAATGACCGCCTTTTCGAAGATCGACTGGTCCTTGACCACACCCTTCAGCACCGCCGTATCGCCCTGGATGACGACCTGCACGCCATCGGTACCGAGCTTGTGTGAATCGAGCTCTTTCTTGAGCGTGTCGGCGGTGGGCGCGGCTTCCTCTTCGCCGCCGATGCCGAGCTTCTTGCCGACGCTCTTGACGAAATCGAACATACCCATCTCTAGGGCGTAGTGACGATTTAACTACCTGAGCCAGATAGCGATAGCGGCAAGTTTGACAAAGCCCATGAAGTTGGCGAGCAACTTGTCGTATCGTGTTGCGACGCGGCGGAACTGTTTGAGTTTG
>NZ_JAPYKP010000143.1:0-16581 GCF_037179725.1 Mesorhizobium sp. Cs1321R2N1
ACGGCGTCTGGTCATCGGTGCGGAGGCTTGCCGGCCCAGGCGGCGGAGCCGGCCTCGCGAACAGCCAATTCTCCGGCGAACTGGCCTGGCGCGCGACGGTGAGCGCGGACAGTGAAGCCGGGCGAGCCTTTGCCGCGATCGGCGCCCCCGACTGCGTCACCACCTTCCTGCACCCCGGCTTTCATTTGGTGGCCTATCCCGTGAGCAAGGGTGACGCGTTCAATCTTGTCGCTTTCACCAAAGGCGAGCGCATTGCCGAGGGCTGGTCCGGACACACCGACCCCGGCATCCTCGCCAGCGCCATGCGTGGCACAGCCGCAGGCCTTGCAAGACTGGTGGAATTGGCTGGCCCATGGCTGACCTGGCCACTCCATACAGTCGATCGGAAGCAGCCCTGGACGATGCCAGCCGGCATCGCGCTGATCGGCGACGCCGCACATGCGATGACTCCGTTCGCGGCGCAAGGTGCTGCCATGGCGATCGAGGATGCCGCGATGCTTGCTGATATCATTGCCGACTTCCCCGGCGACCTGTCGCAAAGCCTCACCATGTGGGAGAAGCTGAGACGACCGCGCATCGAAAAGGTGCTGAAACGCGGCGCGCTCAACCGCCTCGCCTGGCACGCCCGGGGACCGGTGGCATTGGCGCGCAATCTGCTCCTGGCGACGCGGCCGGGAGAGAAGCTCGCGGCGGATTTGGACTGGCTATACGGGTGGGAACAGCAGCAGATCATCCGTCGCTGAAAGGAACCTGCGGCAAGAGCTAATTATACAGCCGCAGCGACAACCCAAGCGATGCCGGCAGCGGGTTCCACCAGCCGGTGCGCAGGCCGGCGGTGCGCAGTGCCGCCGCCGTCCAGGTATTGCAGCCGATCAGCGCGTTGAAACGGCCATTGGCCTCATAAAAGCGGTCGAAATTGGAGTAGGCGGCATTGTCGATGACGATCGGGCCGCTCGGTCCCTGCTGAAAACTCGCTTCGATGAAGTCGAGCAATGCGGCGAAACGGTCCTTGTCCACGTCGAAGCCGGCGACATCGGGGTGCGCCTCGGTGATATCGCCAGCGACGTCGACATGCATCACCGAAGCGTCGAGCGTCAGCGCCTTGAATACGGGCAGCGCCTTCACTTGCGACCATGTCGGCGTTTCCAGGTAAAAGGCCCGCCCACCCCAGCCGAAGACGATATAGCGCAGTTCAGGTGCGCCCGAAGGCAGGCCGGCATCGGTCAGGAAACGGAAGCGCCGGCGCATCTCGTCGTCCACCGGAATGGCGATGTCGGTGTGGATCGCGTTCTTCAGCACCAATATGCGCCGCGTGCCCTCACCCGCGGCGGCCGCCGGCCAGAGCGGCCGCGGCACCAGCGTGCCGAGCGCCACGGCGAGCACCACTGCTGCAACCAGCAGGGCCAGGAAACGCAGGAGTTTTCTCATCGGTGCGGCTTCGCGATTCCGTTCCCGGCTCAATGGAGAAGATCATTACCTGACGAGCTAGACGCAAAAAAGCCCGGCAATGGCGCGGCCGGGCTTTTTCGAATCGGGGTCAGTCCGCTCAGTGCAGGATCTGCGACAGGAATAGTTTCGTGCGTTCGTGGCGCGGATGGTCGAAGAACTCGGCCGGCGTGTTCTGCTCGACGATCTGGCCCTGATCCATGAAGATCACCCGATTGGCGACCTTCCGCGCAAAGCCCATTTCGTGGGTGACGCACAGCATGGTCATGCCTTCTTCGGCCAGTCCAACCATGGTCTCCAGCACTTCCTTGATCATTTCGGGGTCGAGTGCCGAGGTCGGCTCGTCGAACAGCATGATGCGCGGGTTCATGCACAGCGAGCGGGCGATCGCCACGCGCTGCTGCTGGCCGCCGGAAAGCTGGCCCGGATATTTGTTGGCCTGCTCGGGAATCTTGACCCGCTTGAGGAAATGCATGGCGATTTCCTCGGCCTGCTTCTTCGGTGTCTTGCGCACCCAGATCGGCGCCAGCGTGCAGTTCTCCAGGATGGTCAGATGCGGGAATAGGTTGAAGTGCTGGAACACCATGCCGACCTCGCGGCGCACCTCGTCGATCTTCTTCAGATCGTTGGTGAGTTCCTTGCCGTCGACGATGATCTTGCCCTTCTGGTGCTCCTCCAGCCGGTTGATGCAGCGGATCATGGTCGATTTGCCAGACCCGGACGGTCCGCAGATGACGATGCGCTCGCCGCGCATCACCTTCAGATTGATGTCCTTCAGCACATGGAACTCGCCATACCATTTGTGCATGGCGATGATGTCGATGGCGACATCGGTGGTGGAAATCTGCATCTTGGCGGCGTTGACCTTGATCTCTTCCGCGCTGACGGCGTTTTCGGTGGCCATGGCTGGGGTCCCCTTGTTCTTTTGTTTAGCGTTTGTAGCCGGTGTCGAGCCGGCGTTCTGTGTACATTGAATAGCGCGACATGCCGAAGCAGAACAGCCAGAAGACGAAGGCCGCGAAGACCAGGCCGGATTTCGCGGTCTGCGCCGTTGCCCAATTGGCATCCGAGAAGTTCTGCTTGACGATGCCGAGCAGGTCGAACATCGAGATGATGAGGACCAGGCTGGTGTCCTTGAACATGCCGATGAAGGTATTGACGATGCCGGGGATGACCAGCTTCAGCGCCTGCGGCAACACGATCAACCCCATCTTCTGCCAGTAGCCGAGGCCGAGCGAATCGGCGCCTTCATACTGGCCCTTGGGGATCGCCTGCAGGCCGCCGCGCACCACTTCGGCCATATAGGCCGCCGCAAACAGCGATACACCGATCAGCGCCCTTAGATACTTGTCGAAAGTGACGCCGGCCGGCAAGAACAGCGGCAGCATGACGCTGACGAAAAACAGAACGGTGATCAGCGGTATGCCGCGCACGGCTTCGATGAAGATAACGCACAGCATCTTGACGATCGGCATCTTCGAGCGCCGCCCGAGCGCCAGCACGGTCCCCAGCGGCAACGACACGGCGATGCCGACGAAGGACAGGCTCAGCGTGATCAGCAGCCCGCCCCAGCGCGAGGTTTCGACATGCGGCAGGCCGAATATGCCGCCGACCAGAAGGAAGAAGGAAACGATCGGCAGCACCAGGAAGAGCAGGATGGCGTTCAGCCCCTTGCGCGGCACACGCGGCATCAGCATCGGCACCAGCAGTACCACGAACAGGATGGCGACCAGGATCGGCCGCCAGCGCTCCTCGACCGGATAGGTGCCGAACATGAACTGGCCGAACTTGGCGTTGACGAAAGCCCAGCAGGCTCCGCTCCAGCCGTCGGGCTGAATGCCGCCTTGCGCAACGGTCGCGCAGACCGTTCGGTCCGGCCCGGTCCACTGTGCGTTGATGAACGCCCAATTGATGACCTGCGGCAGAATCCAGGCGACGATGACGATGCCGAGGATGGTGAGGATAGTGTCGCCGGCCGAACCGATCAGGTTCCTGCGCACCCAGGCGATGGGGCCGCTGACGCTCGCCGGCGCGGGCTGCGCGAGCGCCATCTCGGTACGCACCCAGGACATGTCATGTTCCTGCATGGCTCTACCTCTCCACCAGCGCCATTCTGGCGTTGACCACGTTCATGACAGCCGAGGTCACAAGGCTGAGTATGAGATAGGCGATCATCATGATCAGCACGCCTTCGACCGCCTGCCCGGTTTGGTTCAGAACCGTGCCGGCTGTCGCCGTCAGGTCGGGATAACCGATGGCGATCGCCAGCGAGGAGTTCTTGGTCAGGTTGAGATACTGGCTGGTCAGCGGTGGGATGACGATGCGCATGGCCTGCGGCACCACGACCAGCCGCAAGATCGACCCGGATCGCAGGCCAAGTGCCGCCGCCGCCTCGGTCTGGCCCTTGCTGACGCCCCTGATGCCGGCGCGCACGATTTCGGCGATGAAGGCCGCCGTGTAGCAGGACAGCGCCAGATAGAGCGACAGGAATTCCGGCTTGACCTGGAAGCCGCCGGTCAGGTTGAAGGTTGACTGTTTCGGCAAATCAAAGCTCAGCGGAAAACCGCTCAGCACGTAAGCGAGCAGCGGCAGGCCGACGATCAGCGCGGCGGACGTCCAGAACACCGGAAATTGCTGGCCTGTCGCCATCTGCCGCTGACGCGCCTTGCGGGCGACGAACCAGGACATGGCGATGCCCACCACAAGGGCGACCAGGATCAGCCAGGAGCCGTCGCCCCAGACTGGGCGGGGAAAATAGAAGCCGCGCTGGTTGAGGAAGGAGCCGAAGGGCAGATGATAGGAGTCGCGCGGCGGCGGCAGTACGGCGAGCACGCCGGAATACCAGAAGAAGATGACCAGCAGCGGCGGGATGTTGCGGAAAATCTCGACATAGACAGTGCAGATCTTCTGGATCAGCCAGTTCTGCGACAGGCGGCCGATGCCGATGATGAAGCCGATGATGGTGGCGGTGATGATGCCGGCGGCGGCAACGATGATGGTGTTGATCAGGCCGACGATGATGGCGCGGCCATAGGTCGAGTCCGACGTATAGGCGATCGGCGTGTCCGATATGTCGAATCCGGCGCGCCCCTTGAGGAAGCCGAAGCCGGAGGCGATGTGCAGGCGATGCAGATTGTCGATGACGTTCTGCACGATCCACCAGACAGAGCCGAACAACAAGACGACGACCAGCGTCTGGAAGAAGAGACTGCGTATTCTCGGATCATTGACGAAGGAGCCGCGGCTCGGCTCCTCGCGTAGGATTTCCTGCGATGCCATGTCACGTCCCCTGTGAAAGAGAAACCGGAAGGCAGGTGCCTGCCTTCCGGATCACATTTCGATCAGCGGATCGGCGGCGCGTATTGCAGGCCGCCCTTGGTCCACAGCGCATTGATGCCGCGGGCGATCTTGAGCGGGCTGCCCGAGCCGACATTGCGGTCGAACATTTCGCCGTAATTGCCGACAGCCTTGACGATGTTGACGACCCAGTCGTTGGAGACGCCGAGATCGGTGCCGATCTTGGTATCGGCTTCCTGGCCGAGCACACGCTTGATCTCCGGGCTGGCGGAGTTCTTCATCTCGTCGACATTGGCCTTGGTGATGCCGAGTTCCTCGGCATCGAGCAGAGCGAAATAGGTCCACTTGACGATGTGGTACCACTGGTCGTCGCCCTGGCGAACGGCAGGTCCGAGCGGCTCTTTCGAGATGATCTCGGGCAGCACGACGTGATCGGCAGGCGAGCCGAGCGTCAAGCGAATGCCGTAAAGGCCCGACTGGTCGGTGGTGTAGACGTCGCAGCGGCCGGCATCATAGGCGGCGTTGACCTCTTCCAGCTTCTCGAAGACGACCGGATTGTATTCCATCTTGTTCGCCTTGAAATAGTCGGCGAGGTTGAGCTCGGTGGTCGTGCCGCTCTGCACACAGACGGCGGCGCCCGAAAGCTGCAGCGCCGAATTCACGCCCGGCAGCTTCTTGGCGTTGATCATGAAGCCCTGGCCGTCATAGTAGGTCGTGCCGATGAAATTCAGGCCGAGCGCGGTGTCGCGGTTGATCGTCCAGGTGGTGTTGCGCGACAGGATGTCGACCTCACCGGACTGCAGCGCGGTGAAGCGCTCCTTGGCGCTGAGCGGCGTGAACTTGACCTTGGTGCCGTCACCGAAGACGGCGGCGGCAACCGCGCGGCAGAAATCGGCGTCGATGCCTTGCCAGTCGCCCTTGTCGTCCGGCGCGGAGAAGCCGGCCAGACCGGTCGAGACGCCGCACTGGATGAAGCCCTTCGCCTTGACGGTGTCGAGCGTCGCGGCTGACGCGGCCGACGCCATCAGTCCGAGCGTGGCGACGCCAAGAATGCCGATAGCAATGTGTTTCATAACCCACAGACCCTTTTCTGTTTTTTCAGGCAAAACCCTGATCTTTTTTCCCTTGTGAACGCAGCTCCCATCCCGGCCCATTCCCGAAACCCCGCATCGCAAACCGACGCACCGCCTCCCATTCACGAACAGCATCGAAGGCGATAATTCCCGTGAGGTCAAGGAAAATGACCGAATTGCAACGGGTTTGAAAATCGATTGCCTGAAATGCCTGAATTGCAGACAGATGCGCCCGCGATTTAGTCAGAAGCGCAAATTTGCTCGGCAAAGCTCATTTGACGCGGATGTGACCCGGGGCTGTAAAATCCGTTCCGGGCTATACCTTAGCGTTACTGCCCTCAGCACGAAATGCATTGACGTTACGTAATAGCCTTCGGCCGACGATACCCCGTGATTGCCGGCCAATATTGCTTGTGGACAAAGTTGGCGCGCATTCTCAAAGCGCGGGAAAGATGAGAAAGGCGCCGACCGCAACCATCAATGCACCGGAGACCCGCGGGATCAATTGCCCAGTTGGGACCACCTTCTCCGAACCCGGGAATTGGCATATTCCATTCCTGGCGGACAGTGGGCTGTTGCACGGCCCACGACGCCGCACTATGGCTAGCGCCTTATCAAACAAGGCGACCAAGAATGGCGAAAGACGGCAGCGAGCAGGGTTCCGGCAAGGTGGGCATCAACACACGGCTTGCCCATTCGGGCAACAACCCGCACGACTATTTCGGCTTCGTCAATCCGCCGGTGGTGCATGCCTCGACCGTGCTGTACCCCAATGCCGCCGCGATGGCTGCACGCAGCCAGAAATACACTTACGGCACGCGCGGCACACCGACGACCGATGCCCTTGCACTGGCGATCGATGCGCTGGAAGGGTCCGCCGGCACCATCGTGGTGCCATCGGGCCTGGCGGCGGTGACCATTCCGCTGCTCGCCTTCGTATCGGCGGGTGACCATCTGCTGATCGTCGATTCCGTTTATCATCCCACGAGAAACTTCGCCGACACGATGCTGAAGCGGTTGGGCGTCGAGGTCGAGTATTATGCTCCCGATGTCGGCGCCGGCATCGCGGCGTTGATCAAGCCGAACACCAAAGTGGTGTTCACCGAATCGCCGGCCTCCAATACGTTCGAGGTGCAGGATATCCCGGCAATCGCCAAGGCGGCGCATGCGGCCGGCGCCATCGTGATGATGGACAACACCTGGGCGACGCCGCTCTATTTCCGGCCGCTCGACCATGGCGTCGACATCTCGATCCACGCGGCGACGAAATATCCGGCCGGACATTCGGACGTGCTGCTCGGCACGGTCTCGGCCACTGAGGCCTGTTGGAAGCAGCTCTACGAGAGCTTTTGCACGCTTGGCTGCTGTGCGGGGCCCGACGATGTCTATCAGGTGCTGCGCGGCCTGCGCACAATGGGCGTGCGCCTCGAGCATCATCAGCGCAGCGCACTCGCCATCGCGTCGTGGCTCGAAGGCCAGAAGGGCGTGGCGCGCGTGCTCCACCCTGCCCTGCCGAGCCATCCGGACCACGCCCTATGGAAACGCGACTTCTGCGGTTCGAGCGGCATCTTTTCCATCGTGCTTGCCGGCGGCGGCCAGAAGGAGCAGCACGCTTTCCTGGACGCGCTGCAGATCTTCGGTCTCGGCTACTCCTGGGGCGGCTATGAGAGCCTCGCTGTGCCGGTCTGGCTTGGCGACCGCGTCGTTGCGAAAGGCCCTTACGAAGGTCCGTTGATCCGCCTGCAGATCGGTCTCGAGGATGTCGACGACTTGAAAGCCGACATCCTGCGCGGACTTACGGCGGCGGCGCGCTCGGGCTGACGTCAGACAGACCCGGCAAAGGGTCGCAAGCCCTTGGCGCTGATGACAAAGCGGGAGCCGCAGTCAGCACTCCGGCGAAAGCCGGCGCGCAATATTATTCTCCTGCGCCGTGACTTTACGGATTTGTTTGACTTTCAAATCGGTGAATTCGGCCGCATTGCGTGCCGCACGCATCCTCGACAGATCCATTCCTCGCAAAGTTTCTCCATGGCCTTTCGTCTTTTTGTCCCCATCCTCGCCGGCGCGACGCTGCGTGAACGCATCCTGGCGTGTATCGGCGCCACGATCGGCATCGCGCTGACCGGCGTGATCAGCGGGCTGGCGATGGGCGGCGGCCCGCATGTGGCCCTGCTGGTGGCGCCGATGGGCGCATCCGCCGTGCTTCTGTTCGCCGTGCCCGCGAGCCCGTTGGCGCAGCCCTGGTCGATCATCGGCGGCAACTCCATATCGGCGCTGGTCGGCGTGACCGTCGCGCATTTCATCCATGATCCGGTGATGGCCTCGGGCCTCGCGGTGGCATTGGCCATCGCCGCGATGTCGTTCACGCGCTGCCTGCATCCGCCAGGCGGCGCCGCCGCGCTGACGGCGGTGCTCGGTGGGCCGGCCGTCATCAGCGCGGGCTTCCTGTTCCCGTTCGTGCCGGTGGCCCTGAATTCGACCATCCTGGTGGCGCTGGGTTTCCTTTTCCACAAGCTGGCGCGGCGCAACTACCCGCATGTCGTGGCACCGGTCGCCAACAGCCACGGTACCGCCGATCCTCCGGCTCAGCAGCGCGCCGGTTTCCGGCCCGAGGACATCGACGCGGCGCTGACGGCGCTCGACGACACCTTCGATATCGACCGCGACGACCTCGAACGGCTGCTTCGACAGGTCGAATTGCAGGCCATGGTGCGGTCGCACCGGAGGCTGCTGTGCGAGGACATCATGTCGCGCGACGTGGTTTCGGTGCCCGAACAAGCCACCGCCGACGAGGCACGCCGGCAACTGCTCGATCACAACATCCGCACCTTGCCGGTGGTTGATGCCGAAGCAAGGCTGGTTGGCGCCGTCGGCCTACGCGAGCTGACGAAAGCCGTCGACACGGTGAAGAGCGTGATGGCAAAAGCCGGCACCGCCTCGCCCGAGACGCCGGCGATGAGCCTGCTTCCGGCGCTGACCGACGGCCGCAGCCATGCCGTGGTGATCGTCGACGGCGAGCGGCGCATTCTCGGCCTGATCACGCAGACCGACCTGCTGGCGGCCGCCGCACGCATGCAGACAGCAGACAAAGGATTGGTGGCGGCCTAGAATAGCGAGCCCGGATCCCGCTGATCCGGGAACCTTTTGCCGGCAGGCGCATCCAACGTGCAGTCAAGTGCATGTTCGAAGAGGCGCGCCTGTTCGAAGAGGCGCCTGTTCGGGGAGATCCGGTCGCGATGAGCAAGCTCGCAACGCCCGCCACGGCACCCATGGTTGCCGAAAGCCTTTCAGGCGACATGCTGCTCGTCCACAAGGCGCAGGCGCGCGAGCCGAATGCTTTTCGCGCCATCATGAAAATACACAACCAGAGGCTCTACCGCATCGCGCGCGGCATTCTGCGCAACGACGCCGAAGCCGAGGATGTCGTCCAGGAGGCCTATGTCAGCGCCTTCGCCAGCCTGGCGGCATTTCGCGGCGAATCCACGCTCGCCACCTGGCTGTCGCGCATCGTCATCAACGAAGCGCTTGGCCGCCTGCGCAAGAAGCGTCGCACAGTGGATATGCCTGACAATCCGGAAGCGCAAATCATCCGGTTTCCCCTCAATTCCAACGACGATCCGGAGCGCGCGATGGCGCAGCGGCAGATTCTCGCACTTGTCGAACGAGCGACCGACAACTTGCCCGACATTTACCGCATGGTCTTCGTCGCCCGCGTCATCGAGGGCCTGAGCATGGAAGAAACCGCCGATTTGCTTGGCGTGCGGCCGGAGACCGTCAAGACGAGGCTGCACCGGGCCCGTGTCCTGCTACGCAAGGCGCTGGACGATGAAATCGGCCCTGTGCTGCTCGATGCCTTCCCGTTCGCCGGGCGGCGCTGCGAGCGACTGACCCAGGCGGTGATGGAACGGCTGGGTTTCGAATGATGCGGTCCTGATTTCCGGGAACGTTTCTCTCTGCCCCGCATCCAATGAGCGTCAACTGAAAGATTTGAGCCCGGCGCCTCTTCGCGGACGGGCCAAGGAGGATGCCATGTTCACCCGATATCCCGTTGCCCTTGCCGCCCTGCTTCTCGTCGGCGCCGCCCCCGTCTCGCAAGCCGCCGACAAGCCGACCGACCCGCAGATCGCCCATATCGCCTATACGGCAGGCGTCCTCGACATCGAGGCGGCCAAGCAGGCGATCAAGACATCGAAGAACAAGGAGGTCGTCGATTTCGCCAGGGACATGGAGCGCGACCACGAAGCGGTGAACAAGCAGGCGCTCGACCTCGTCAAGAAGCTCAAGGTGAAGCCCGAGGACAACGCCACCAGCCAGGCGCTGACGAAGGCCGCGAAAGAGGAACGCGCCAAGCTCGCCAAGCTGAAAGGCGCGGCCTTCGACAAGGCCTATATCGAAAACGAGGTCGCTTATCACAAGCAGGTCGATGGCGCGCTCGAAACCCTGCTCATCCCCTCGGCCAGCAATGCCGAGCTTAAGAGCCTGCTCGAGACCGGCCTCAAGATCTTCCAGGGCCATGAGCAGCATGCCGAACACGTCGCCGGCATGCTGAAATGAAAGCGGGCGCCTTGGATCATCTGGCGTGGCTGGCAATGCTGGCGCTGACCTTTGCGGCGGCGCCGGCGACGGCCGCAACCATCCAGGTGACGATCGACAGGCTCGTCTATTCGCCGGCAAGCCTCCAGGCCAAAGTCGGCGACACGATCGAATGGGTGAACAAGGACGTGGTCGCCCACACGGCTACCGTGAAGGGTGGCTGGGACGTGATGATCCCGCCGAAATCCAAGGGACAAGTGACCCTCAAGACAGCGGGCGCGGTGGATTATTTCTGCCGCTTCCATCCGAACATGAGGGGCCATCTCGATGTGGCGCCCTGAACCGGTCCAGCCGCAGGACCGGTCAGGACATCATAGCCAGCCAGGCAGTGCCGAACGCGAGCGTGATCAGCGTCAGCGGCAGGCCGACCTTGAAGAAGGCACCGAAAGACAACGGTGTGCCTGCCGACTTGGATTGTTCGGCGACGATCAGGTTGGCGACCGAGCCGAGCAAGGTGAAGTTGCCGGCCAGCGTCGAACTCATTGCCACCACCAGCCAGGCGCGCTCGGGGTTCTCCAGGCCGGGGATAAATGGCCTGAGCGCCAGCACGGCCGGAACATTGCTCATGATGTTGGACAACACCGCGGTGAAACCCGACAGCCTCCAGACATCGTCGAGCCCGATGTTCTTGGCCGAGGCGATCATGTCTGATGTCAGCAGCGTCTTTTCCGCGCCCGCAACCACCACGAACAGACCCGCGAACATGAACAGCAGCGGTCCGTCGATCTCGCGGTAGATGCGCGATGGCTTGATGGCGCGGGTGAGCAGCAGAATGGCGCCGCCAATGAGCGCCGCCTTGGCTACGGGAACACCGGCGAAGAAGGCGATCGCCAATCCGATGCAAACGACCACCGCCTTGAGCACCTGACCGCGATGCATGCGGCCGCGCGAGATGTGTGGCGTCAGTTCGCCGTTGCGGGTGAATTCGGCGCGATAGACGATGCGCACAATGACGATGACGGCGACAAGGCCAAACAAGGCCACCGGCGCGAGCGCCGCCGAAAAGGCCGGATAGGAAATGCCAGATAGCGCGCCGATGACCATGTTCTGCGGATTGCCGGTGATGGTGGCGACGCTGCCGCAGTTCGAAGCGGTGGCGGTGGCGATCAGATAGGGGATGGGGTTGCGGTTGATGACGCGGGTGACGTGAACGACGATCGGCGCCATGACCAGGCAGATGGCGTCGTTGACCAGGAAGGCCGACAGCACGCCGGTCAGGAGCGTCACCATCACCAGGAGCATGAACGGCGCATGCGCGTGCTCGATGGCGATTGCGCCGAGACCGCGAAAGGCGCCCGACACCTTCAGATGCGCCACCACGATCATCATGCCGAGCAGAAGCGTGATGGTGTCGAAATTGATGGCGCGATAGGCGTCTTCCATGCTGAGCGCGCCGATGGCGATCATCGCCGCGCCGCCAAGCAGCGCAATGCCTGCCCGGTCAAGCCTTAGGCCAGGTATTCGGCCGATGGCGACTCCGGCATAGGTTAGGACCAGGATCAGCAGTGCCGCGGCGCCCGTCAATGTCATCGGTAAGAAGCCCTGCTCGATCTGTCCGCGCACCGATGCCGGCCGCCCGCGATTCATGTGATCCCAGCTTTAGCGCGATGTCGGGATTGATGCCAAACGGCTACGTGGACTATTGGCGGAGAATATCTGGAGGCCGATGGCGCGGGTGCCGCTAGCGTCGGTAGAAATCCAGCCGCTGTTGCAACGCCTGTGGTGAAAACAGCTGCTCGACTGTCTGCCGCGCCTTGCGGCCGACCGTCGCCCGCAGGCCCGGGTCGGCTTTGAGATCCGCCAGGATCCGCGCCGCCTGTTGCGTCGTTTCAAACAGGAAGCCGTTTTCGCCATGCCTGATGTGGTCGGCGTAGCCGCCTTTCGCATGGCAGACCACGGGCAAACCGCAGGCCATCGCCTCGAACACCACACGGCCGAACGTCTCCACATGGGAGCCGGTGCGATAATAGAACACGTCGAGCGTCGACAGGAACTGTTCTACGGCAAATTCACCCTGCGGCAGGAGTTCGAGTTGCGGATGCGGCGCAAGCCTGTCCTTGAGTGGCATGCCGCCCTGAATCCGCACCGCGATGCCATCGCCAAGCAACGCCTCATAGAGCGCCACATCGTCGGCGTGATGCTTGTCCGCCGTGTCGCGGCTCAGCCGCCCCACGGTGAACGGACCGTTTGGCCTTGCCGGCAGTGGCGAGAAGCGCTCGATCTCGATCGGCGAGGCGTGGACGACGCCTTCGACCTCCAGCATGCGCCTCTGAAAGTCGGAGATCAGCACCAGTTCGGCAGCGGGCCAACCCAGCAGGCGCGGCCTGCGTGTCGTCAGAGCGATGATCTTGGGATGAAAGGTGTTGAAGACATAGATCAGCCGGTGCGGCCGCGGGATCAGATAAGGCCACATCTTGTTGCGCCAGTGCGCGCCAAGAAAGACATAGGTGCCGCCATCCGGCACATTGCGTGTTGCCGGTGAGACGCGGCGTATCGGAAATTCCCGCATCAGGTCTTCGGATACGCGCGACGAGGTTGCCCAGAGGCACACCTGCGAGCCGGCGCTCAACAGCCGATACAACTCCAGGGTTTCGCGCTCACTGCCGCCAAACGGGTTCTGAAAGCCGTTGAATAAATGGATCATGATCGCGGTGCTTACTGGGTTCTATCCCGGCGCGTTTCGCCATTCATTGCCTGCACCCCCAGGGTCGTGCCGTACCCATGAACCGCACGATCGAGGGACTTAAGAGGCAGGACTATTTCCGGCGATACTTCCTACATTGCTTGCCCGGAGGAAGCACACAGATAAGCAAGCGTCAAGGAAGCGGCCGGTGCGAGCTCGCTGCGAGGCCGCCGTCAGTGGACGGTAGCGATGCTGGGCAGAGACACCAGGGAGGCTTCCGCCGGATCGAAGCTGACCTGATCGCGCCCGTTCGACTTGGCGGCATAAAGCCGTCTGTCGGCGGCGGAGAATATTGCCTCGTAGGTGGTCGGCCCGCTGAAGCTGGTGCCACCGATGCTGACGGAAAGCGGGCAGGAGCGGCCGCCCGGGGAAAAGTCCATTTCGCGTATCCGTCGGCGGATGCCTTCGGCAACCAGCCAGGATTGCGAGGGGTCGACACCGGGAAGGAATACGCCGAACTCCTCGCCGCCGATCCGGCCGACGATATCGCCGCCGCGCAGCTGGCCCTTGATCGCCTGCGCGATCAGTTTGAGCGCCTGGTCGCCGCAATCATGGCCGAGACGGTCGTTGATCGACTTGAAGTGGTCGGCATCGATGATCAGCAGCGCGCCGGAACGGATCTCTTCCTGCTTGCGGGTCTGCTCGAGATAGGCCTCGACCAGCATCGAGAAGGCGCCGCGGTTCAGCACCGCCGTCAGGCTGTCCGTCGCGGCGATGACGCTGAGGTCGCGCTGGGCTATCGCCAGCTGGCGGATCTTCCACATCAGGAAAAACAGAAACGAGCCACCCAGCACCAAGGGCAGCAGTAGGTCGGTCAGCTTCGCGCGCCAGACAGATTCGGGCGAAAGATAGGGGAAATTGAACGAATCGACGAAAAACGCCACGGCGATAAAGAATGCCGTGCCGGCGCCGGTGACGGCGATCACCCTGCCCCAGCTGGTCGGCGACAGGTCCAGCTTCATCCCTTACACTCCGTTAGCCGTCCCTACTATGACGTGCCAACGCAAACAAAATGATAAGATTTTCCTTTCAATTCGACATCGGATGACGGGGAGACGAGATCAGATGGCCGGGAGCGGGGCACGATCGCCCAATAGCGGCCGTGTCCCGGTCGTGGAAGCAAATTTACTCTCCGCATTTCGGAGCGGGAGCAATTCCGAAGTCAGCGGGTGGACGCCGGCCCAACCGCCTCGGCGACGAAGGATGCCGCGATCAGGTCGTCGGCATCCAGCTGCAAGGAATCGCCGCCAGCTCCCATGATGGCCGCGACCTTGTGAAAGATTTTCATCTCATGGCCGGAAATTTCGGCATTCTGCATTCGGGCCCTGAGGTCGGCGATACGCCGCCCCAAGGCAGGGGACGTTCCAATCTCACGTTTCGACATAACCTGGTTTCTCCTCCCCCAACCCATGCTTGTTTTGCCCCACCCATTCGCTTGCCCGCACATTGCCCTTTATGAGGCTCCACGAATACAAGCCCCCGAACGCGCAGTTTTGGCCAAGGTTCCAACACGGCCAGATCACGAAATAATTCCAGAGCCCGGCTGGCCCGGAGCTTCTGTTCCAGCTTCCATCACACGGCGTGGCAGCACCGACAGGCAAGGGTGAAGGTCAAGTGGCGGCGTGAGGTCATGCGGCGTAAGCCATTGAAATAATAGCAATACCGACAGAATTCGACCCGGCGACCATCGGCTTGGAAGGTCGAAAGAACATGAACCTTTCTCAGCAGTGTTCCAACTTGCGACACTCTGCAGCATGTGGAGCAGAATAAGAAACTTGGAACTATGCGACGAAGCTAGACACCCTTGGCCTTCGCATAGCCGTTCGGTATGGAATTGGCGATCAGGAGAATGACTGTGACGTTATGGCCGCAGTGTTCACATCGTCAGACGGCGGTTGAGCGGCGGCGCCGTGAGGAAGGCGCGCCCCGAATGCCGCTCCTGAGCTCGCCTGCGCGATCTGATCTCCTCGTGAACGGCTCAGGTGCTCTTCAGCGTACCGTTCATTCCTTCCGGATAGAAGCCGCCCTTGCTGACGCCGTCCTTGTCGGTGAGATACACAATCCGTAGCACTTCCTGCGGTGTTCTGGTGAACGCGATCGCGTCGGGAGTCGAGGGTACGATGTTGGCTCTGCCATTCACCTGGATGCCCTGGTCCTTATCTTCCGGCCCGTCGATCTTGTCTCGTGCATCGGAGACAGCGTTGGCGGCCTTCCAGGCCTTCTCTCCCTTCCGGTATAAGGTGGAACGCGCCATTCCCATATGGTAAGCCTCGACCGCCAATATGCCAGCAGCGGCGGCGAGGAATTCCTTGTTCTTCAGAACCGTCGCCGCACCGGCATAGGCGGTGACGCCAACATCCTCGAACAACATGCCGCCGAGAACGAAGTTGGTTTCGTCGCCGAAGGGATCGAAGTCCGGTCCAAGGCCAGCTGCCTCCGCGACAGCCTTGAATCCTGCATCGAAATCGATGGCCGGTCTGTCGACGGCGTTCTTTCCCAGCGTCTTGCGGTAGAACCGAACGTGCGCGAGTTCGTTTTCAGCAACTTCCTGCATGAATTCGCCGATGGCTGGGGTGTCGAACGACACCTTCTTTCCGCCAACGACCTCGCCGGGTTTCGAACCGGCATCGGCGGCGTCAATGCCTTTTCCGGTGGTGCCGCGCAGGTAGTATTCGGCCTCCATGTATTCCAAGTTGAGCGCAAAACGGAAAATGTCTTCGTCCTGCATTTTCTCCTGGGCATAGGCGCGAGAAACTGGCGCCACGCCCGTCGTCGCGGCGAGGCTGGCTCCCAGCCCAAATTG
This sequence comes from Mesorhizobium sp. Cs1321R2N1, assembly GCF_037179725.1. Lineage (NCBI taxonomy): Bacteria > Pseudomonadati > Pseudomonadota > Alphaproteobacteria > Hyphomicrobiales > Phyllobacteriaceae > Mesorhizobium > Mesorhizobium sp. Cs1321R2N1. The sequence goes on from NZ_JAPYKP010000143.1 coordinate 15,896, forward strand.
CAATGCCCGCCGACGAGAAAGGTGGAGTGAGGGGATGGCACGTATCATAGCTTTCTCCCAAAAGCCCGCCGGCATCACCTGTTGGCACCCGATCGCGGGCCAACTGTCCCAACTTCGCGATAGGAGGAATGTTCCTGAAGAAGCTCGGACTTTGTAGGCATCGAGGTTTGAACAGACCGTTCGGTGCTATGACGGCATTCTGAAGCGTGCGTGCGGGTTTCAAAATGGTCCGGCTCGATCCGAGACCAGTGCGCATCGGCCGGCGTGCCTCAAGCGATGGGAGCATGGCGCCCGACCCGGCCCGCCCGCCAGCGGATCGAGACCGCATCATGGAAGGCGCGGCGCGCTGCGCCACCCTGACCGACACGCGCTGGACGTTCCACAACAGCGGCTACACGTCCGAGTTGGAACTTTTCACCCACAGCGGCACTAAGTAACTGTGCCCTTCCCGAGAGATGGGTGACAGTTCATTCCGGATAGATGGGTTACACTTTCGGCCCTTTGCAAGGAGAGCAAGGTGCCTTGGAAGGAGTGTAACGTCATGGATGAGCGGCTGAAATTCATCGCCCGGCTGCTGGACGGCGAGAAGATGGCCGTGCTTTGCCGGGAGTTCGATATCTCGCGCAAGACCGGCTACAAGATCCTCACGCGCTACAACGACAGCGGCCTGGAGGGGCTGACGGATC
>NZ_JAPYKP010000144.1:0-16579 GCF_037179725.1 Mesorhizobium sp. Cs1321R2N1
CGGGCGCGAAACCTGCTTCATCGATCGCCGCGCCGTAGGCTTTGGCAATGGAGCCCCATGCTGCCTCGATGCCGAGCCGCGTCGTCGCCGGGCCGGATAGGCCTTGTCCCAGCACCATGCCTTGCGCGTCCTCGAGACGGGCGCGGCAACCGGTGCCGCCGCCATCGACGCCGAGAAAATAATCCGCGTCGGTATTCATGCGCCCAGCCGCTCGATGTCGGCGCCGCACAGTCGCAGCTTGCGGTCCAGTTGCTCGTAGCCGCGGTCGAGGTGATAGACGCGGTTGATGATGGTCTCGCCTTCGCTGACCAGCGCCGCCAGCACCAGCGACACCGAAGCGCGCAGGTCGGTGGCCATCACTTGCGCCCCGTGCAGTTTCTCGCCGCCGCGCACCAGCGCCATGGTGCCTTGCAGCTTGATGTTGGCGCCGAGCCGCATCAGTTCGGGTACATGCATGAAGCGGTTCTCGAAGATGGTTTCGCGCAGCAGCGAGGCGCCCTGCGCGCAGCACATCAGCGCCATGAACTGCGCCTGCAGGTCGGTCGGGAACCCCGGATAGGGTTCCGTGGTGAGGTCGGCTGCCTTGAGCGGCCGGTCGCGCGAGACGATCAGTCCCCGGTCGCCCGGCCAGACGCTGACGCCGGTCGCCTCCAGCAATTGCACAACCGAGGCCATGTGTTCGAGCCGGGCATGCGTCAGCTCAAGCTGGCCGCCGGTGATGGCGGCGGCGATGGCATAGGTGCCCGCCTCGATGCGGTCCGGGATGATGTCGTGACTGGCGGCGTGCCAGTTGGTGTCGCCCGCGATCAGGATGCGGTGCGTGCCTGCGCCCTCGATGCGCGCGCCCATGGCGCTGAGGCAAGCGGCGAGGTCAGCCACTTCCGGTTCGCGCGCCGCGTTCAGGATCTCGGTTTCGCCCTTGGCCGTGGTCGCCGCCATCATGGCGGTTTCCGTCGCGCCGACCGATGGCGACGGGAGCACGATGCGCGTGCCGGTCAACCCGTTCGGCGCCGAGGCGACGATCAGGCCGTTCTCGATGGCCACCCTGGCGCCCAGCGCGGCGAGTGCGGCGACATGCATGTCGACCGGCCGCGCGCCGATCGCGCAGCCGCCTGGCAGCGAAACCCGGGCATGGCCGAACCGCGCCAGCAACGGCGCCAGCACGAGCACCGTCGCCCGCATCTTCCGAACCGTGTCGTAGGACGTCTCCTTGGAAACGGCGGCACTTGTGTCGATGATCGCGGCATAGGCGGACCGGTTGATTTCGGCGCCGTGAAGCCGCACCACGCCGAGCATGTTTTCGACGTCGGTCACATCAGGCAGGTTGGTCAGTTCGAGCGGGTAGGGGCTGAGCAGCGCAGCCGCGATCTGCGGCAAAGCGGCATTCTTGGCGCCCGATATGGTGACCGCGCCTTGCAATCTCTGTCCGCCGACGATCCGCAATCTATCCATGGCTGAAACCTTGAGGGTCACCCGCGACCTGCCTGGGAATCCCGGGCGGTGACCCGGGTCGAGCTGAGAATTAATTCTGCGTTCTTGGCTGTCAATCAAAATTGGAATAATTTATTCCTCGTCTTGCAGGTCTGAAGAGCGAGGGGATTTACGTGTCTGTCTTAAGCAGGATCAACGCCAAGCTCGACGGCATGGCGCCCGGCGATCGCGAGATCGGCCGTTACATCGTCGACAACCCCAACCAGATGCTGCGGCTTTCGACCGCCGAACTTGCGGCCGAGATCGGCCGCAGCCAGTCGAGCGTCGTCAAGTTCAGCCAGAAGCTCGGCTATGCCAGCTATCAGGAACTCAAGCTCGCCGTCAGCGAGGCCAAGGCGCAGGATTGGCAGGTGCCGGCCGGCGTCATCCACGGCTCGATCGAGGTCGGCGATGGCTTTCCGGTCATCCTGAAGAAGCTGATCGGCAGCAAGCTGCTGTCGATGCAGCAGACCGTCGCCGCCAACAGCGAGCGCATCATCTCCAGGACGCTGGAACTGCTGGATGGCGCGCGGCGCATCCATCTGGTTGGCGTCGGCGCTTCCTCGCTGGTGGCGCGCGATTTCTCCTACAAGCTGATGAAGCTCGGCCGCAATGTGCTGCATGACAGCGACAGCCACATCCAGATGGCCAACGCCTCGACGTTGGGGCCTGGCGATGTGCTGTTCGCGCTCTCCTATTCCGGCGCCAGCATTGAAACCTTGCGCATCGCCGAGCTTGCAGCCAAGCGCGGCACGACGGTGATCGCCGTCACCGGCCTGCATGACAATCCGCTCAGCCGCGTCGCCGACATTCGCCTCTACACCATCGCCGACGAGGAGCGCGCGCGCTCCTCGTCCATCACCGCCCGCGACGCGCAACTGACGCTGACCGACCTTCTGTTCATCCTGCTGGTGCAGAAGCAGCCGGATGCCAACGACTATGTCCACAACAGCGAGGCGGCGGTCACTGTACTGAAGGCCGAGCGGTCGACGTAAAGGGCCTCAGACGCTTTCGAGATAGGTCTCGATCTCGAAATCGCTGACATTCAGGGCAAACGTATTCAATTCCTGGCGTTTGCAAGCGATGAAGGAGTCGCGCAGGATCGCCGGGAAGATCTCCGCCACATGCGTCCCGCCTTCAAAGGTCGCGATCGCCGACGCCCAGTCCGGTGGCAGCTTGGCCGGGGCAACGCCTTGCCCGTCCTTCCCCGCCGGATCGCCCGGCGACATCTGCTTCTCGATGCCGATCAGGGCGGCGCCCAGTATGGCGGCAAGCACCAGATATGGGTTGGCGTCGGCTCCCGAGACGCGATGTTCGATGCGGCGCGCGCCGCTCGGGCCGCCGGGGATGCGGATCGCGACCATGCGGTTCTCGTACCCCCAGGCGACCGCGGTCGGCGCGTAGGATCGTGGGCGCAGCCTCCGGTAGGAATTGAAGTGCGGCGCGAACACCAAAGTGCTTTCGGCCATCGCCGCCAGCAGCCCGCCAACCGCATGGCGCATGATGTCGGAGCCCTGGTCGGTGCCGTCGTCGAACACGTTGCGCCCTTCGTCGTCGACCAGGCTGAAATGAACATGGAAGCCGTTGCCGGCGCGGTCGCCATAGGGCTTGGCCATGAAGCAGGCGGCAAAGCCGTGCTTGCGGGCAATGCCCTTGACCGTGCGCTTGAACAACACCGCATCGTCGGCCGCCCGCAAGGCGTCGGCGACATGGTTCAGGTTGATCTCGAACTGGCCGACGCCGTTTTCGGCGATGGCTGTGTCGACGGGAATGCCTTGCGCGCGGCAGGCTTCGTAGATGTCATGGATGAAGGCTTCGAAATCGTCGATCTCGTCGATCGACAGCGCCGCGTCGGAATCGAGACGCCGCCCGGTGACCGGTGAGACTGGTCCGACAGGCCGCTGCGATTGCGGATCGACCAGGTAGAATTCGAGTTCGGTCGCCGCGACCGGAGTGAGGCCGAGCGCCTTATAGCGATCGAGGATGCGGGCCAGTGCCCGCCGGGGATCGCCGAGATAGGGTGCACCGCTTTCGTCGGCGAGCCAGAGCGGGACGAGCGCCGTCGGATGCGCCGTCCATTCCACCGGCAGAATGCCGCGTCCCGTCCATTGGCAAAGCCCATCGGCATCGCCGGTCGAGAAGACCAGGCTGTTGCCTTCGATGTCCTCGCCCCAGACATCGAGCCCGATCAGCGAATAGGGCATGCGCAGCTTGCCTTCCAGCGCCTTGCGCGCCTGCTCGACCGGGATCCGCTTACCCCGCATGATGCCGTTGAGGTCGCACACCGCGGCCCTCAGGCTCTGGATGTCACTTCGGCTTTCAAGCCAACTTAAAACGTCCGCAATTGCATCGCTCAATTTCCGTTACCTCTGGTTCCCTGCGGTGCCGCGCCTGAGGCGGCAACCCTATTTCACGACAAGACAGCTGATGAGTTCACGAAGGCATCTCCGACATCAGTCGGAAGAGTTTCCTTCATTTTTTCAAATCATTAGCGGGGATGTCGGGAGGCATTTCAGGAACCAGTTGCGCGATCTGCGATCGCAACATAGAGGCAAGAAGCGGGAAAGCCAAGGGGCATCTGGTGACGGATCCAGGAGACGTCGGCCTAGCTCCTCGCTTCCGGGAATTTGCCGTGCCGCAGTATGTGGGCGGCGCCCTCGTCGATGTCGCGAACGATGGCCGCCCGCGCCCGCGCGCCGTCCTGGGCCTCGATCGCGGCGACGACTTCCTCATGATAGTCGATATCCAGAATGGAGGAGAGGTTGTCCTCGAACCCCGTGGCGAGGTTTCGGAGAAACGGGCCGACCTGCATCCACACCGTCTCGATCAGGAAGATCATCTGCTCGTTGCCGCAATGGCGATAGATCGAGAATTTGAAATCGTGGTTCTTCCTGAGATAGTCGCCGATATCGCCCTTGCGGGCCGCCAGGGTCAATTCGGTGCAATGGCGTCGGATCGCCCGCAGATTGTTGCCGTTGATGAGTTTCGTCGCAAGCTCGGTCGCCGGGCCTTCTAGGAGCGTACGCACGGCGGTCAATTGCGAAAACCGCTCGGCCGAGATCACCGGCACCTCGACGCTGCCGTTCGGCATCGGGCTCAGCGCCCGCAATGCCTGCAGCCGCATGAAGGCACTGCGCACCGGCATGTCGCTGGTGCCGAGTTCCCTGGCGAGTTTGCGCGAGGTCAGCTTCTGGCCGGGCAGGAATTGGCCCGACATCAGGGCCCGCACGAGCTCCAGATAGACCTTCTCATGCAGGGGCACGGTATCGACGGCGGTCAAACCGAAATGTGTTCTGTCGGCCATTGGCGGGAGCGCTGCTTCATCCGTTCTGAAAATGACCTGACCTCACGCGCCGCGGACAAGCCTTGAGCCGGGCACGGCGGGAACACCCAGGCCGCCGATTGATCAGGCATGATAGACGCTTCGATCGTTGCGCGGCAAGCCAACTGCTGGAACCGGCGCGGTGCCGCGGGCGCCTACCTTTCCGGGGCTATCGATCCGGGGTCTGCCGGCTCGTTTTCCCTGCCAGACGCGCCAGCAAATTCTTGGTGATCCGGCCGACGTCGTTCATGGCATCGCCCGCCGGCAAGGCGCCGCACCAGGCGACCGAACTCGCGCAGAAGATCAGGCCGCCCGAAGGCAGATGGCGCAGCGTCATCTCCGCGCAGCGGCGCCCGTCGCGCTCGCTGTCACCTCCTTCGTACCAGCGGGTGGCGTCATGAACGAAGCTGTCCGGAAAACCGGTCGCGCGCGCGATGACCATGGTCTCGGGGGATGTGCCCAGATGCGGGTCGGTGGCGTCGACCTCGTAGCCGGCGGCGCCGCCGAGCACGATGCCGTCATCGCCGAAGGTCTCGCTGGTGAGGCCGTCGAACAGCCACGCGGCCGAGGGTTGACGGCTTTCCGGCGTGCGCGTGAAAGGCCGCGCGGCGTCGAACCCCATCAGCGAGATGGCGACGCCCGTCAGCGAGAACTCGCCGCGCCCGCTGGCGCGCAGATAGCCGCCCGGCTGGTTTGTGATCGACAGTGACTGTTCGGCGATGGCACCGTCCCAGGTCCGGCCCGCCTCGAGCGGCGAGCGGCGCAGTTCCATCAGATCGTCGTGGAACGCGACCTTGCCGGCAAAACCGTTGCCTCCGAGATAGGCGATGCTGCCGCCCGCCGCCGCGAACTGGCGCAGCGCATGCTCCATTTCGACCGACATGTATTCGGGGTGGCTGCCGGTGATGACCGCCTGATAATCCTGCAAGCCGGCAAGGCCCCGCTCATGCAGGTCGCGGTCGGTGATGAGATCGAAGGCAATCCCGTTGCTGTGGCAGAAGCGCAGAAAATGCAGGTCGACCGGCAGATTGTGCGGACAGCCGCACAGCGGATAATTGTAGTCGTCGCGCAGCGTCGCCTTCGGCTTCCTGGTGGAACAGATCGACACGCCGCTGAGGTCGCTGTGATAGTCGTAGAGCGATTTCAAATTGTTATCGATCGCGAAGCGATGGCCGCGATCCTCGCACCTCCATTCGTAGAGATGCGCCGGCAGGAATTCATCCGCGTAGGCGAGGTAGGTGGCCGTCGGCACCAGGAACACCAGTGGCGCGCGGCGTGCCGACGAAGTGATGAAGAAGACGATACGCTCCGATCCTTGGTCGTGACCGACCTCGAAGGCATAGACCCCGGGCGGCGCCTCGGCGGGAACCTGCAATTGGCAGGAGGCGGGCCACTGCAACGCGCCCATGTCGTCGTCGTGGCAATGCACCGCGTCGTAATGCGACGGCACCAGGCGGGGGTCGAAACTCGACCCGTCCCAGCGCCGCGAGGTCATGCAGAAGGCGGGCTGGTTGATCGTTTCCAGGAAGAGGACGCGATCGGTGCCTGTCGAGGCGAGCGGGCCGCCCGGCAGCAGGGTCGGAAACGTCCAGGCGACACGACCAGCCGCGGTTTGCAGCGAGATCGCGGAGAATTTCGCGTTGAGCGACCTGACATCGTTTGCCGTGCTGGTACCGAAGACCATGTCGCCAGGCAGGGGGCGCCACGGCAGGTCGAATCCGTAATCCAGGTGAAACGGCGCGAGGAGATCGTCCGAGTCGATCCGCAGCACGGTCGCGCCATCGTTCGACGAAATCTCGACCTTGAGCCAGGTGTTCGCCAGCAACGCAACGCCGCTATCGAGCGACTTGCCGTCGTGGCCTGATATCAGCCGGCCGTCCTGCAAGCCGAGGCACAGGTTGCCGCTCTCGAACAGCACGCGGGCGCCATCGTTGCGGGTCAAGTACACTTCGAAGGCGACGCCTTCGATCTCGGTGGCCTTGGCCAGTTCGGTCGCCGCAACCCGGAGGAAGGATCCATGATCGAAGTCACGATGCGATACGGCATTTCCTGTCGGCTCGACGCGCCAGTTCATCGGCTCGGCCCCGGGTGTGTCGAGCCGCACGATCCTGATGTCGCGTACCTGCCGCGACGACGAGACATGAAGGGCGACCGGTGTTCCGGCCGCCGTATGCCAGGGAACGGTGTAGCCTGAGACGGCCATGGCGCCGTGATCGACGGGGCGTTTCATCGCTGCAAAGGTCCGTGCCGCGATCCCGGCGGCCGCAATCTCATGGATGGCAAACTGGACAATTCTTTCATACCTTTTCGGGTTCTGGAGGGGATATATACCCTCTAGCTTTGATTGGTGACGAAGTCCGCAGGGATATCCTGGCCATTGGGACGATCGGCAAAGGCGGGTTCTGCCCAGCCATCGCCGGGCATCCGTCGTGGTGCCTGGTCTGCGACGACACTATCGCGATCACCCAGGACCGGACAGTCGGTCGCGTGGGGTTCGGCCTCTTCATCACAAATCTTGACCTTCCCGCACTTGCACGTCCGGCCGCTCTCTGGCTTTTTGGGGTATCCATCCGAACGGACTGATTCGCGTCATGCCGCTCGATTGCAATGTCTACGGGCAGTCTGCTTGTGGGCCGTGAAGCGCACGCAGTTGGCGAAGGAGAAGCAGGCATGGCCGAGTTCAAGAAGCCGGAAATCTCCGAGATGAGACCCAAGATCACCGTGATCGGCGTCGGCGGCGGTGGCGGCAACGCGATCAACAACATGATCGTCGAACAGCTTCAGGGAACCGAGTTCATTGCCGCCAACACCGATGCCCAGGCGCTGACCATGTCGAAGGCGACGCGGCTGATCCAGCTTGGCGCGCACGTCACGGAAGGGCTTGGCGCCGGCTCGTTGCCCGAGATCGGCCGTGCCGCTGCCGAAGAATCGCTCGACGAGATCATGGATCATCTGGCCGGCACCCACATGTGCTTCGTCACTGCCGGCATGGGCGGCGGCACCGGAACCGGTGCGGCCCCGATCATCGCCCAGGCGGCGCGCAAGGCCGGCATCCTGACGGTCGGCGTCGTCACCAAACCGTTCACCTTCGAAGGCCGGCGCCGCATGCAGATGGCCGAAGAGGGCATCGAGCGGCTGCGCGAGGCCGCCGACACCGTGATCGTGATCCCCAACCAGAACCTGTTCCGGATCGCCGATGCCAAGACCACCTTCGCCGATGCCTTCGTCATCGCCGACCGGGTGCTCTATTCCGGCGTCAGCTGCATCACCGATCTCATCGTCAAGGAAGGCCTGATCAATCTTGACTTCGCCGACGTCAAATCGGTGATGCGTGGCATGGGCCGCGCCATGATGGGAACCGGCGAGGCGTCCGGCGACGGCCGGGCGATGAAGGCGGCGGAAGCCGCGATCGCCAACCCGCTGCTCGACGAAATGTCCATGAAGGGCGCCAAGGGCGTGCTGGTCTCGATCTCGGGCGGCAGGGACATGACACTGTTCGAGGTCGACGAGGCGGCCACGCGCATCCGCGAGGAAGTCTACGAGGATGCCGACATCATCGTCGGCGCCATCTTCGACAAGAGCATGGAAGGCCGCTTCAGGGTCTCGGTGGTGGCGACGGGGCTCGATCGTTCGCTCGGCGAGGGTGATGCCGATCCCGGCATCGCGCGCGACCACGCCGGCCAACCGCCACAGCGGACGCTGCAGTAGGCTTGCTTGATCAGGATTGATTGGGCTCGGGACTAATTTAAGTCGGTCCGGCTGCTTTGCGCGGCCATTCTCAGGCTCGCCGCATGGCGACCGCCTGTAGCTTCGTCTCGACCGTGTCTTGGCTGAAGCCGCGCCATGCAGATGGCGGGTTCGTTCGAATCCGTTTCTAGAGCACGTCCGTCTAATCAGGATCACATTCGCTATGCGTCTGCCAGGCTTCTCATGGCGACGACAACGGATTGGTTGCCATCAGATATCGCGTCTGTTTACCTGAGCCAGCTATCGAGGTCCGATATTGCCGGCGATTCGCGGAGGGGAACATCAGTACCGGCAGAAATTCAACATCGACCGGCCATGAAGCGAGTGACGCAAGCTGGCTCGATCTTCATTTCGAGTCATCCCGGCCGGAATACGAAGACGCACTTACCCAAGTTGGAATGCAACGTGGCTGGGACGTGCTCGATGCGGGATGTGGGGGCGGAAGCTTCCTTCCGCTCATCTGCGAGCTGATTGGCTCCAACGGGTCCGTGACAGCTCTTGATCTTGCGCCTGAGAATATTCAACGCGCCGAGAACTTGACCAAGGATGTCCCGGATCGGCCGAAGGTGCACACCCGCGTCGGCAGCATTCTGTCGCTTCCTTTCAACCATGCTTCCTTCGATTGCGTGTGGTCCGCCAATGTCATGCAATATCTCACGCCGGCGGAATTTCAGCAGGCCACGGATGAGGTAAGACGCGTATTGAAGCCCGGCGGCATTCTCGCCGTAAAGGACTTCGATTCGACGCTTCTGCAGATGCTGCCTATGATCACGGGGTATTTACCCGCTTCATGACGGCGCGATTGCAGACGTTCCGCGACAAGGGAGTGCTTGGCACCGATTGTGGCTCCTCGCTTCCCGGACTTTTGCGGGATGCAGGAATGGAGATCGTCTGGCGCAAAGGCTGGCTCGTTGAACGGTGGGCCCCTGCTGGCGAGCACACGCGCAATTATGTACGCGACTTAATCTCCTATTTCACGACTGCAGCGCCGGATTACGGCCTCCCTGAGAGCGATCAGCACTATTGGAAGGAACTGGCAGCAAATCCAGGGAGCCTGCTTGATCAGCCTGATTTCTGCTACCGCGAATTCTTCGTTCTGACGGTTTGCAGGAACGCGGCAGTCTAAGAGCACGTCCGTTTTTTTAATCAGGGTCATCTCCTGCAGCTGAAATAGGGAATCCCAATCCCGATTCCCTATAGGACGCCCCAGGCCGAATTTAAAACGTTTGCGTTTTTGCGAAAGCCGATTACAAACGTTTCAAATTCGTTCGAGGAGGAACGATGACGAACCGCGTCATCACGCTGAAGGAGCTCGCGGCAAGCCTCGACCTGTCGATCACGACGGTGTCGCGGGCGCTTGCCGGCCACGAACAGATCGCTCTCAAGACGCGCGAACGTGTCGCGCAAGCGGCGCGCCAGGCCGGCTACGTACCCAACACGGCGGCGCGCACGCTCGTTTCCGGCCGCAGCGGTTTCGTCGGCCTGGTGGTGCCGATACGCGGGCCCAATCTTGTCGATTCCTTTCTCGGCGAATTTGTCACCGGGCTCGGCGAAGGGCTGGTGTCGCATGGCGCCGACCTCATCCTTGCCACCGCCGCACTTGGCCATTCGGAACTGTCGGTGCTGCGCCATGTCGTCGAATCCGGACGTGCCGATGGCGTCGTCGTCACCCGTATCGCCGAAGTCGACGAACGCCTCGCCTATCTGCGCGAGCGTGGCTTTCCGTTCGTCGCTCACGGCCGGCTGCTCGACAGCGACTTTGCCTACAACTGGCTCGACACCGACGGCGCGCATGCCTTCGGCGAGGCTTTCGACATGCTCTACGATCTCGGCCACCGCCATTTCGGCCTGGTGACGATCTCCGAGCCGATGACCTTTCGCCATCTGCGACAGGATGGCCTTGCCACCGCTATCGCCCGGCGGGGCGACCCGTCGGTGCGGCTCGACGTGGTGACGGCGCCGCGCTTCGATCATGAGGCCCGCATCGAGGCCGTCAACCGGATGCTGAAAGGGCCTGACAGACCGACGGCAATCGTCGCTCTGTTCGACGAGCTGGCGCTGACGGTAATGGAGGAGGCCGCCCGTGCGGGCCTCGATGTGCCGCGCGACCTCTCCGTCATCGGTTTCGACAACATTGCCGCATCGGCCTATGCGCCGCCGGGCCTCACCACGTTCGATGCCTCGATCCGCCAATGCGCGCGCGAGATCGCCGACATGCTGCTTACGGTCATCGCCGGTAAGCCCGGCAAACCGCTGACGCGACTGATCAGGCCGACGTTGGTTGCGCGCGCAAGCCATGGACCTGCACCGCAGACAAGAAGCTGACGCCGCCATGACGGCGCATATCCAGGGAGGAAGACCGTGATGAAGGGATTGAAAACGCTGGCCGGCGTTGCGCTGGCACTGTCGCTTGCCTCAGGTGAGGCGCATGCCCAGCAGGTGCTGTTCTGGTCGACGCAGGCGCGCCCGGTCGAGGAAACGCAGAAGATGCGCGACGAGGTGCTGAAGGGGTTCGACGGCGCGGTCGACTATCAGGTCGCCGAGGCCGGCCCCTGGCTCACCCGCCTGCAGGCCGAATTGCAGGCCGGCACCGGCACCATCGGCGTGCTCGGTGGCCTGCATGGCGACTTCTCCAGCGTCGGCGCGAACCTTGCCGATCTGTCCGGCGTCGATGTCGGTGCCGTCAAGGTCAACGAAGCCTACAGGAAACTCGGCATGCTCGGCAGCGGCGAGCAGAAATACCTGCCGTGGATGCAGGCCACCTACCTGATGGCGGCCAACAAGCAGGCGCTGCAATATTTGCCGCAAGGCGTCGATCTCAACACCATCACCTATGACCAGCTGATCGAATGGTCGAAAAACATCGCCGAGAAGACCGGTTCGCCGAAATTCGGTTTTCCGGCCGGTCCCAAAGGGCTGAAGCATCGTTTCTTCGAAGGCTTCCTCTATCCGTCCTACACCGGCTCGATGGTGACCAAGTTCCGCTCGGCCGAAGCCGAGATCGCCTGGAACAAGTTCAAGGAACTCTGGCAGTACACCAACCCGAACTCGACCAACTATGCCTTCATGCAGGAACCGCTCTTGAGCGGCGATGTCTGGGTGGCGTTCGACCATGTCGCGCGCCTTGCCGACGCCTTCAACAAGAAGCCCGGCGACTTCGTCGCCTTTCCGGCGCCGGCCGGCCCCGCCGGCCGCGGTTTCATGCCCGTCGTGGCCGGCGTCGCCATCCCCAAGACGTCGCCTGATATCGACAAGGCCAAGGCGCTGGTCGCCTATATGCTCAAGCCGGAAACCCAGATCGCGACGCTCAAGGCGACCAATTTCTTCCCGGTCGTCGACGTCAAGCTGCCAGACGATATGCCGGCCTCGGTCAAGGCCTTCGGCCCGGCGATCGCCACCATGACCGGTGCTTCCGATGCGCTGCCGGCGTTGCTGCCGATGGGGCTCGGCGATCTCGATGGCAAGTTCAACCAGGTCTACACCGACAGCTTCGAGCGCATCGTGCTCGGCGGCGAGGACGTCCATGGCGTGCTCGGCGAGGAAGCGACGGCGCTCAAGGCGATCATCGACCAGTCCAAGGCGCCGTGCTGGGCGCCCGACAAGCCATCCGACGGCGCGTGTCCGGTCGATTAGACCATGATCCCGAAAAGTGGAAACCGGTTTTCGGAACAGATCATGGTCAAACAAAAGTAGGGATCCTCCCAAGGGGGCGTCCGGAGTTTGTTGCACTCCGGGCGCCCAGGCCGCGGCATCGCAAAGGATAAACACCATGCACGGCAAGGCTTTGCCCTATCTGCTGCTGATGCCGGCGACCTTGTTCCTCTGCATCTTCTTCCTCTATCCATTCGCCCTGGTCGCCTTCGAGGCGGTGACCCGCGGCGGCGCCTTCACACTCGATAATTTCCGCACCATGGCCGGCAGCTGGAAATTCCCCGTCACGGTGCGCAACACCCTGCTGCTGGCGGCAATCGTCGTGCCGATCCAACTGGTCATGGCTCTTTTGATGGCCAGCGTGGTTTCGCGGCTGGAGACCGGACGAAGTGCCGTCCTCTACGTCTTCGCCATTCCGCTCGGCATTTCCGATCTCGCCGCCGGCCTGATCTGGCTCGCCATCTTCGACCAGTCCGGCTTCCTCAACACACTGCTTTCCGGCCTCGGCATCGTCGACAGGCCGGTCATGTTCCTCGGCTACCAGAGCAAGCTGACCATCTTCATCGCCGTGGCGCTGGCCGAGATCTGGCGCGCCACCGCGATCATGATGGTCATCCTGGTGGCCGGCATGGGCCTGATCCCCAAGGAATACTACGAGGCGGCGGAGGTGTTTGGCGCCAGCCCGTGGCAGCGCTTTGTGCGTATCACGCTGCCGCTGCTTCGTCCCAGCCTGCAGACGGCCATCATCCTGCGCGTCATTCTCGCCTTCGAGGTCTTCGCCGTCGTCGCGGCACTTGGCGGCACCAACCTGCCGGTGCTGATGGGTGAGACCTACAACTGGCAGTTCACGTTGCAGGACCGCAATGTCGCGGCCGCCTCCGCGCTGCTCATCCTCGCCATCTCGATCGGCTTCACGCTGTTCTTCCTCCGGGTGCTGCGCGTGCCCAAGGAGGCCAGGATATGAAAGGGGGGGTCAGGATATGAAGGACGCGCGGATATGAGCGCCGTGACCGATGCGCGGGTCACCACGCCGGCCGATGCCCGCAAGGCCGGCAACTGGCTGCTGATCGCCACCGCGATCGTGCTCAGCGTCTGGGTGCTGCTGCCGATTTATCTCCTGATCGTCAATGCGCTGTCGTCGCCCGGTGAGGTCACCGCGTTTCCCAAGCGCTTTCTCCCGTCCTTCGACCTCGGCAGCCTGTCGTTCTTCATCAACTTCGCCGGCGTCGCCAGGGCGCTGTGGAACTCGGTGCTCGTCGCCACGCTGACGATGATCCTGGCAATCGGCTTCGGCGCGCCGGCCGGCTACGCGCTGTCGCGCTTCGATTTTCCGGGAAAGGGCACGTTCCGCTTCCTGGTGCTGATGACCCGTGCTTTCCCGCTGCCGCTGCTGGCCTTGCCCTTGGCGGTGATGTTCATCCGCACCGGCCTCGACGACACCGCCATCGGGCTGGCGCTGGTTCACACCACGCTGGCGCTGCCGTTCGCCGTGCTCATCACCTTTTCGCTCTTCTCCGGCATTCCAGTCGAGCTCGAGGAAGCGGCCTGGACGCTCGGCTGCACACGTTGGCAAGCTTTTCGCAAGGTCATCCTGCCGCTTGCCTTGCCCGGCATCGCCGCTTCGGCGGTATTTGCCTTCACCATCTCCTGGAACGAGGTGTTCGCCGCCGCCGTGCTCACCATCGAGAACCGCACGCTGACAGCCTTCCTGCTGCAGAGCCTTGGTGAATCGCCGCTCTATCTCAAATTCGCCGGCGGCGCGGCCTTGGTCGTGCCGGCGCTGATCTTCATCTTCGCCGTCCGAAAATACCTGTTCGCCATGTGGGGGATCGCCAACCGATGACACGCGCCACGGAGACGGCTGATGGCTGAAATCGCAATCAAGGGCGTGGCCAAGCGCTTCGGCGACTTCACCGCGCTGCATCAGGTCGACCTCACCATCGCCGACCAGGAATTCATGGTGCTGCTCGGGGCCTCGGGCTGCGGCAAGACCACGCTGCTCAGGATCGTCGCCGGACTGGAGACACCGAGCCAGGGCGAGGTCTGGATCGGCGGCCGCCGCGTCGATCATCTGCCGCCGCGCGATCGCGGCATCGCCATGGTGTTCCAGAATTATGCCGTCTTTCCGCACCTGACCGTATTCGAGAACATTGCCTTCGGCCTGCGCATGAAGAAATTGCCGCGGCAGGAGATCGAGCGCCGCGTCAACCGCACCGCCGAACTCATGCATATCGAGCAATTGCTGAAGCGCTACTCCGGCCAGTTGTCAGGCGGCCAGCGCCAGCGTGTCGCCGTCGCCCGCGCGCTCGCCATGGAGCCCGATGTCATCCTGATGGACGAGCCGCTGTCGAACCTCGACGCGCTGCTGCGGCTGGAAATGCGGGCCGAACTCAAGGGCGTGCTTGCCGGGTCGAAGACCACCACCATCTATGTCACCCACGACCAGGTCGAGGCGATGAGCCTCGCCGACCGCATTGCCGTCATGCATCAGGGCCGCATCGTCCAGGCTGCGTCGCCGGTCGAGGTCTACCGTAATCCGGCGGCGCGCTTCGTCGGCTCCTTCATCGGCAATCCGCCGATGAATTTCCTGCCCGCGACCAAGACAGCAAACGGAAACTGGAATGTTGCCGGGCTGGCGCTGTCCGGTCCCAAATCGGACAGGCAGAAGGTCGAGTTCGCCATTCGCCCCGAGGATGTCGATGCGGGCGGCGAGGGCCTGCCCGCCACGGTGCGGATCATCGAGCCGCTCGGGCCGCACACGCTGGTCACCTGCGATGTCGAGGGCGCCCTGTTCCGCGCCGTGCTCGAGTCCGGCGCAGTCATTGCCGTCGGCGATCGCCTGCGGCTCGCTCCCAAGCCCGACCGCATCCGCTGGTTCGACCCCGAAACGACGCAAGCCCTGTGAAAGACCTAACCACCCATGACCGCTCATGCCGCCAATGACATCATCGCCCGCGCCGTCGACGTGCTGAAGGAGAACGATCAGGGGACCTATACCATCCCGACAAAAGGTCTCTATCCGTTCCAATGGAACTGGGATTCCTGCCTGACGGCGCTCGGCCTTGCCCATTATGACGAAGCGCGCGCCTGGACCGAGATCGAGACGTTGTTTGCGCATCAGTGGCCGGACGGCATGGTGCCGCATATCGTCTTCCATGTCTGGAACGACAGCTATTTTCCCGGTCCCGAGGTCTGGCGAACCGGTCGCCCGACCGCCACGTCAGGCATCACCCAGCCAGCCGTCGCCGGCTTTGCCGTGCGGCGCCTGTTCGACCGCGCCAAGGACAGAAAATTGGCCGCCGAGCGGGCCCGCGCGCTGCTGCCGAAGATCGACGCCTGGCATCGCTGGTTCTACGAAAACCGCGACCCCAAGGGGGAGGGGCTGGTCGCCATCATCCATCCCTGGGAATCCGGCCGCGACAATTCCATCGATTGGGACGATGCCTTCGAGCGCGTGCCGACCGAAGGCGTCGAGCCCTACACGCGTCGTGATACCTTGCATGCCGATCCGGCACATCGCCCGACCAAGGCGCAGTACGATCGTTATCTCTGGCTGGTGCAGTGTTTTCGCGGGCTCGGTTGGGACAACGCGAAACTGCACGATGCCTCACCTTTCCAGATTGTCGATCCCGGCTTCAACGCCATCCTGATCCGCGCCGCCACCGACCTTGCCTATCTTGCCGAAGCGCTTGGCGAGACGGCGATCGCCAAGGCCAACCGCACCCGCGCGCGAAAGGGCCTGGCGGCCATGGAACGGCTTTGGAGCGACGCGCACGGCCAATACCTCTGTCTCGACCGTGTCGCCGGCACGCTGGTCGACAGCGCTTCCGTTGGCGGCATCCTGCCGGCCTTTGCCGCAATCCCGAAAGATCGCGCCGCTGCAGTCGCCGCGACCGTCGAATGCCTTGCCGGCACGGCGCGTTACGTCGTGCCGTCACATGATCCCGGTGATCGGCGCTTCGACGCCAAGCGCTACTGGCGCGGCCCGGTCTGGCTGGTGGTCAACTACATGATCGCCGACGGCCTTGCCGCCGCCGGCCACGGTCAGGTCGCACAGCGCATCACGCAATCCAGCCTCGACTTGATCCGGGAGAGCGGATTTGCCGAATACTACGACCCGCTGACCGGTGAGCCGCTCGGCGGCGGCCGTTTCACCTGGACGGCGGCGATGGTGATCGAGTTTTTGCGTGATGCGCAAGTGGGTGGTGCCTAAGCATGTCGGGGCGGGAACGCTTCGTCTCTTCAGGATGCCTTTTCGCCGACTAGGGCGTAGTGACGATTTAACTACCTGAGCCAGATAGCGATAGCGGCAAGTTTGACAAAGCCCATGAAGTTGGCGAGCAACTTGTCGTATCGTGTTGCGACGCGGCGGAACTGTTTGAGTTTGTT
>NZ_JAPYKP010000145.1:0-16118 GCF_037179725.1 Mesorhizobium sp. Cs1321R2N1
CCGCGCTTCATCCGCTCGTCCTCGGCGTCGCTGCCGGCGCAAGTGATGGGCGAACTCGAAGCGACCTTCGGCTGCCCCGTCATCGAATCCTACGGCATGACCGAGGCCGCGCACCAGATGGCGTCGAACCGGCTGCCGCCGGGCCTGCGCAAGCCGGGCAGCGTCGGTGCGGCCGGCGGACCGGAAGTGGCCGTCATGGCGCCGGACGGCCGGCTGGTGCAAGCCGGCGAGAGCGGCGAGATCGTCATTCGCGGCCCCAACGTCACCTCAGGCTATGAGAAGAACCCGGACGCCAACGCGACGGCCTTCGCGCATGGCTGGTTCCACACCGGCGACCAGGGCGTGCTCGACGATGACGGCTACCTCAGGGTTACCGGCCGGCTGAAGGAAATCATCAATCGCGGCGGCGAGAAGATCTCGCCGCTCGAGGTCGACGACGTGCTGATGGACCACCCGGCGGTGGCGCAAGTGGTGACCTTCGCCATGCCGCATGACAAGCTTGGTGAGGAGGTGGCGGCGGCCGTGGTGCTGCGCGAAGGCATGAGCGCAACCGAGGGCGAAATCCGCGCCCACGCCGCGACGCGGCTCGCCGACTTCAAGGTGCCGCGCAAGGTGCTGATCCTGGACGAGATCCCCAAGGGCGCGACCGGCAAGCTGCAGCGCATTGGGCTGGCCGCCAAACTCGGGCTCTAATGCATGCCGCTTGGAAGTGTCCTCGGTTCCGAGATAACGACACGCATAGAATTAAAGGCTCAGTACGATGAAGGTCACCATATTCGGCGCCGGCGCCATCGGCGGCTATCTTGCCGCCAAGCTGGCGATCGCCGGCCGCACCGACCTGTCGATCGTCGCGCGCGGCGCCCATCTCGAAGCAATCAAGGCAAATGGCCTGCGCCTGATCGAGGACGGCAAGGAGACGACCGCCCCGGTCCGCGCCGCCGCCAAGGCGGAAGATCTCGGCGCGCAGGATTATGTCGTGCTGGCGCTGAAGGCGCATTCCGTCGCGCCCGCGCTCGACCAGATCGCACCGCTGCTTGGAGGCCATACATCGGTCGTCACCATGCAGAACGGCGTTCCCTGGTGGTATTTCTACAAGGCCGGCGGCGCGCTCGAAGGCACCAGGCTGCATCAGGTCGACCCCGGGGGCTCGATCTGGGAGCGGCTCGGCCCGCAGCGCGTCATCGGCTCGGTGGTCTACCCCGCCGTCGAGGTCGATGCACCCGGCCTGATCCGCCATGTCGAGGGCAGGCGCTTCTCGCTCGGCGAACCCTCGGGCGAGAGGAGCGAACGGGCCACACTCCTGGCCGGGGAGATGGTCAAGGCCGGGCTGCAGGCGCCGGTCCGCGACGACATACGCGGCGAGATCTGGGTAAAACTGTGGGGCAACCTCTCCTTCAACCCGATTTCGGCGCTGACCGGCAGCACGCTGGCCGCGATCGTCGCCGACGAGGGCACCCGCCAACTCGCCCGCACCATGATGCTTGAAGCCCAGGCGATCGGTGAAAGCCTCGGCGTGCGCTTCCCCATCGACGTCGACCGCCGCATCAAGGGCGCCGGCGACGTCGGCGAACACAAGACCTCGATGCTGCAGGATCTGGAACGCGGCCGCCCGATGGAGATCGACGCGCTGGTGGGCGCGGTGCAGGAGCTTGGTCGGCTAGTGGGAAAACCGTCGCCGGCTATGGATGGGGTGCTGGCGCTGGTGAGGCGGCTGGCGGTGGAGCGGGGGTGTTACGGGTGAATAGGGAAACCGGCATCGGTTAGTGCCTGCCGTCCCGAATGACCCAAGAGAGATGTCCATAACTCTACCGTTGGACGGCCGCTTTGCGCCTCACCGTGCACGGTCGCTACCGTGACCAAGTGATCCGCTGTACTTCGGGTCTTTCGCTTGCAGTGCTTCCCTGCTTAATTCGTGTAAATTTGCACAATTATAGGGTTGCGACATGATACCGATCTACATTGGGTATGATCCACGGGAATCCCGCGTTCTAGATGTAGCGCGATGGAGCGCTTATCGGCGGACAAGCACGCCGTTGCAGATACTACCATTGGTGCTCAAAGACCTTGAAGCCAAAGGAATTATTAAGCGACCGATGGTGGTACGGGATGGTAAGCTCTGGTGCCCGATTTCCGAGGCACCGATGGCGACCGAGTTTGCCATATCGCGCTTTGCCGTTCCGTTTGTGAGGCAAGGCGGCTGGGCCATGTTCTGCGATTGCGATGTCCTGTTTCTGCAGGATCCAGCCAAGCTGCTCGACCTAGTCGATCCTTCCTACGCGATTATGGCGGTTAAGCACCAGCAACGCGAATCCGAAGCGGTCAAGATGGACGGACAAATGCAGACGTTCTATCGCCGCAAAAACTGGTCGTCGGTCGTTTTGTGGAATTTAGATCATCCGTCCAACAAACGGCTGACCAACGAGATGCTTAATACGTGGCCTGGACGTGACCTCCACGCCTTCAAATGGCTTGAGGACCACGAGATCGGGGAATTGCCTCTGGCATGGAACTACCTCGTAGGGGCTTCGGCTTCGGAACTCGATCCCGCCGATGTCTCGCTGGCGCACTACACGCTCGGCGGCCCTTGGTTTGCGGGCTGGTCCGGCACCACGCAATGGGACGAATTGTGGAGGCGAGAAGAGAGCATTCTGCGCGCGTTTGAGGAACATGCTGTTCAGGTTCCCGCATGAAAACTCGGCTTTTGGATTTCTTGCCAATCTTCTCAAAGCCAACTCTTCGCTTGCCCAGGGTCACGGGTCCCGCCTTGGTGATGGGGTCGGCGCCGAATTTTCGCCTCCCGGAGGGACATGGTGCCGATTGGGCACTTGTGACCGTCAATGCTTCCCAGCTTTTGGCGGAAACGTTCGGCCTCCCCCTTCCTGATATCGCCGTCATCCGCCGCGGCATTTTAGTCGGCGCGGGCGAACAGGACTTCTATAAGCGCGATTTGTTAAAAGGACGGCAGGCAAAACATCTGATCATACCGGTTTGGCCGGACGTTGAGGACAAGCTGAAAGCTGGTTGTCGCACCTTCAATTATCGTTTTGATACCTTGCAGGCGCTCACCAAATGGCAACTTGCCAACATCGTCTGGCGGCTTAGCGGCAAATATCATGTGTCCCGCGGCTGGCACCGGAAAATCTCCACCGGAGCCTTCGCGATCATGTTGACGCGTTTCGCCGGTTTCGCTCCTGTTGTAGTCAGCGGGTTTTCCCTGTCCCAGGCTGGGCATGGATACGACACCCGAAATGCCTTTCGATATCATGCCTACGAAGATGCGGATTTGCTTCGCCTGGTAGTGAGTAGAGGCGAGCCAATCTACGCAGAGGATAGGGACTTCGCTGCGGAAACTGGATTGCCCTTGTGGCAGGGACAGATGCCATGACGAGTGCTTCTTAGGGAAGTTTGCAACATGGGCTGTCCCGAACGCTATAGCAAAGATGATCTAGCTCCGATGGTGAAAAGAGAGATATCCATTTCTCGGAGATGCGAGCCGACCAACGACCAACATCACCCGCCCTTCAGGAGGTCGGTGTGCTGAATATCTCGATGGTTGATCGGCAGACTATCAAGTCCATTCTCGTTATTCAGACGAAGTACATCGGGGACATCATTCTGACCTCGGTGCTCGTGCGAAATCTGCGCCTCGCTTACCCAAACGCTGCGATAGCCATGCTTTGCGCTCCTGGCCCGCGAGACTTCGTAATCAGCCAGAATATCGCGGACGTGGCCATCGGGTTCGACGGTCGAAGTGCTGGTAGAAGTCTGCTTCAGCGGGTGAAGGAATATTCAAGCTTGGTCGCTGACCTCCGTCGCCGAAAATTCGATCTCACCATTGATGTAACTGACTCGAAGACGTCAAGGATATTGCACAGGTCAATCGGCGCTCCGCTGCGCGTTGGGTACAACCCCCCGGAAAAGCCCCTGAAATTTTGGGAAGGTCAGCCTGCTAATATATTTGCTGAAACCTTCGGTCGTGGAGGCGCGCACTATCTGTACCGATATCTGTCCCCGCTTGAAGCCCTTGGGATAGAATTACGCGAAGTGACACCGAGGCTTGAACCCACACCGGTCGGGCGAAGCGCGTCTACCCAGGTTCTGGCGCAAAGCAAGCTGGCCGTAAAAGCTTTCGTCGCTGTGCACGCTGGAGCAAGGTTCGAAGGGCGGTGTTGGCAAGCTGAACGGTTCGCTGCAGTAATCGACGAGGTTTATGCAGCGACGGGCCTGCGGTCACTACTGGTTGGTGGACCTGGTGAAGGCGCAACCGCGCAGGCAATCTTGAACATGGCAATGTCACCATTGGCGAGCGTTGTTGGTAAGATCTCGCTTGAGACATTAACTGCTTTGCTAGCGGATGCATTTATCTTTCTGGGAAACGAGAGCGGCCCAATGCACCTGGCTGCGTCAGTCGGAACCCCGGTTGTGGGCCTTTATGGCCTCACGCCACCCGACATCTGGGGGCCTCTCGGGGTGCTTCACCGCACCGTTGAGCCGCCGTTGCCTTGCCAGTGCATTGCGCCCGATTTGTGCAAACCCGGCAATCCGGGCGGCGTGTACTGCGTTCATCGACTATCAGTCGCCAAGGTCGCCCAGGCGACACGAGACCTGATAGATGCCGTGAGGCAACAGGCGAATGAAACGGCCAATTGAACCTACTCACTCCGGTAGAAACAGCCGTGACCGGCCGCGTGAAACCGTGAAGAAGGCACTGCAGACCTATGTCGACGAGATCGTGCGATCATCAATTCGGTGATAGGCAGGCGGCAAAGCTTCACCAGTCCGCGCGACAACGCGCTCAGTCGCGAAAGCATTTTGAACGCTGCTGGCTCTCAATAACATTCATCGTATCCCAAATGTGCACATCCAACCTGCCTTGCTGCGGCGCTCGGGCGGTACTGCCGTTTCATCGTGATAGCGGACAACCGGGTTCCGACCCCAAGCCGGTCATTACCTCGCAAGTGCCGGATCGCCGGTAGCGATGCAACCTCAGTCACCCTTTCCCCGCCCGCCCAATCACCCGCGCGTAAACCTCCCCGACAATCCCGCGCCGAAACACCAGCACGCAGACCATGAAGATCAGGCCGGTGGCGATGGTCACCGGGAAACCTGAGGTGGCCAGCGTGTTTTCCAGACCGACGACGAGGCTGGCGCCGATGATCGGACCGACCATGGTGCCGATGCCGCCCAGAAGCGTCATCAGGATGACCTCGCCCGACATCTGCCAAGTGACGTCGGTGAGCGTGGCGAACTGGAAGACGATCGCCTTCAGCGAGCCTGCCAGCCCGGCCAGCGCCGCCGACATGACGAAGGCGCCGAGCTTGTAGCTGGCTACGGAATAGCCGAGCGAAATGGCGCGGTTCTCGTTTTCGCGGATCGAGCGCAGGATCATGCCGAAGGGCGAATTGACGATGCGCCAGATGGCGAAGACGCCGAGCAGGACCACGACAAGCACGAAATAATAGATGTTCATCGGGGCATTGAGGTCGAGAACGCCGAACAGGACGCCGCGCGGCACGCCCTGGATGCCGTCCTCGCCTTGCGTGAAGGGAGCCTGCACGCAGAAGAAGAAGAACATCTGCGACAGCGCCAGTGTGATCATGGCGAAATAGATGCCTTGCCGGCGAATGGCGAAAAAGCCCATGACGAGGCCGAGCAGTGCGGCGCCCGCCATGCCGAGCAGGATGCCGGCTTCCGGCGGCCAGCCCCAGACCTTGACCGCATGCGCGGTGAAGTAGGCGGCGCCGCCGAAGAAGGTGGCGTGGCCGAAGGACAAGAGGCCGGTATAGCCGAGCAGAAGATTGAAGGCGCAGGCAAACAGCGCGAAGCACAGCATCTTCATCAGGAAGATCGGGTAGACGAAGAACGGGGCTGCCAGCAGCGCCAGTATGCCGAGCCCGACCAGCACCCATTCAAGCCGTGCCCAGGGTCTGGCCGATGTCTCACGCAACGAAAGCTCTGCCATGTCGGATGTTTCTTCCGCCATGTCAGGCGTCCCTTCCGAACAGGCCGGCCGGCCGGACCAAAAGCACGATCGCCATGATGACGAAGACCACCAGGTTGGAGGCCTCGGGGTAAAAAACCTTGGTCAGGCCTTCGGCGAGGCCAAGCATGTAGCCGGTGACGATCGCACCGAGGATCGATCCCATGCCGCCGACCACGACCACCGCGAAGACGACGATGATGAGATCCGATCCCATCAGCGGGCTGACCTGATAAATGGGCGCGGCCAGGATGCCGGCGAGGCCGGCGAGCGCTGAGCCGAGGCCGTAGGTGAGGGTCAAAAGCAACGGCACGTTGACGCCGAAGGCCTGGACGAGGCGAGGGTTCTCGGTTGCCGCGCGCAGATAGGAACCGAGCCTGGTCTTCTCGATCAGTGCCCAGGTGCCGAAGCAGACGATCAGCGAGGCGACCACCACCCAGCCGCGATAAATGGGCAGGAACATGAAGCCGAGATTGGTGCCGCCCGCCAGCAGCGGCGGCACGGCGTAGGGGTTTCCCGACACGCCGTAATAGTAGCGGAAGATGCCTTCTAGCACGAGCGCGAGGCCGAAGGTGAAGAGCAGGCCGTAGAGCGGATCGGTGTCGTAGAGCCGCGACAGCGCCAGGCGCTCGACCACGACGCCGAACAGGCCGACGATCAGCGGCGCCAGGATCAGCGCCGGCCAATAGCCGATGCCGAGATGGGTGAACAGAAGATAGCCGACGAAGGCGCCCAGCATATATTGCGCGCCATGGGCGAAATTGATGACGCGCAGCAGGCCGAAAATCACGGCCAGGCCGAGGCTCAGCATGGCGTAGAAGGAGCCGTTGATCAGGCCGACCAGCAGCTGGCCGAGCAATGCCTGGACGGGGATGCCGAAGATCATCGTCATGGCGTCATCATACACCCAGAATTTCGTGGAGCAGCGCCATGCGGTCCGCCAGTTCGCCGGTGGGGAAACCGGCCACGACCTTGCCGTGCTCCATCAGGTAGAAACGGTCGGCGACACGGCTGGCGAAGCGGAAATTCTGCTCGACCAGCAGGATGGTCATACCGCGCTGCTTCAACGTCGCCAGCAACTCGCCGATGCGCTGGACGATGACAGGCGCGAGGCCCTCGGTCGGTTCGTCCAGGAGCAGCATCTTGACGCCGGTCCGCAGCATGCGCGCTATCGCCAGCATCTGCTGTTCGCCGCCCGACAGCCGCGTGCCCGGGCTGTTGCGCCGCTCCTTCAGATTGGGGAAGAGATCGAAGATTTCCTCGACGCTCATGCCGCCCGGGGCAACGACAGGCGGCAGGACCAGGTTCTCATCGACGGTCAGCGTCGAGAAGATGCCGCGTTCCTCCGGCACGAAGCCGATGCCCTGGTGCGCGGTGCGGTGCAGCGGCAGCCGCATCAGGTCGGCGCCATCGAAAACGACCTTCCCGGTGCGCCGCCGGATCAGGCCCATGATGGCGCGCAGCGTCGTCGTCTTGCCGACGCCGTTGCGGCCGAGCAAGGTGACCGTTTCGCCGGCAAACACTTCGAGGTCGACGCCGTGCAGCGCATGGCCCTCGCCATACCAGGCGTTGAGACCGCGGACCGCGAGCAGGGGCGAAGCACTAGTCATCGGCGGTGCCCATATAGGCAACCTTGACGCGTTCGTCGCGGCTGACGGTGGCGTAGTCGCCGGCCGCGAGCACCTCGCCGCGCTGCATCACGGTTATCCAGTCGCAGAGATCGGCCACCACGGTCAGATTGTGCTCGACCATCAATACCGCGCGGTCGCTCGCCACCGACCGGATGAGGGCGGACACCGTGGCCACGTCCTCATGACCCATGCCGGCCATCGGCTCGTCCAGCAGCAGCACTTTCGGGTCCAGCGCCAGCGTCGTGGCGATCTCGAGCACGCGCTTCCTGCCGTAGGAAAGATCGCCGGCCAGCCTGTTCGTGGCGTCGTCGAGGCCGACGGAACGCAGCAGTTCCATGGCGCGCGGCGTCAACCGGTCGAGCGCCGCCAGCGAGCGCCAGAACTGGACGCCGAGCCCCGCCGGCCGCTGCAGCGCAACGCGCACATTGTCGAGCACGCTGAGGTGCGGAAAGATCGCCGATATCTGGAACGAGCGCACCAGCCCCATCCGCGCCACCCTGGCCGGCGAGGTGCGGGTGATGTCGTGCCCGAGCAGCTCGATCCTGCCGCTGGTCGGCGCCAGGAATTTGGTCAGCAGGTTGAAAACGGTCGTCTTGCCGGCGCCGTTGGGTCCGATCAAGGCATGGATGTTGCCATGGCGGACATCGAGGTCGACATTCTTGACCGCGACGAAGCCGGCAAAGTCACGTCGCAGGCCGCGGGCGGAAAGCACGACCCGCGGCTCTTCCGCGCTCAGGTCAGGCGGCACCATGGCCGCGCCGGTCACTGGGCGGCCGTCGGACAGCCGCTGTCCTTCTCGCTGAGGAAGGCCTCCTTGCCGGGAATGGTGGCGAGGTATTTGTAATAGTCCCAATCCTTGGTGCTCTCGCTGGGCGCCTTGACCTGGTAGAGATACATGTCGTGGACCATGTTGCCGTCGGCCTGGACCTTGCCGCCGGTGATGACGGCGTCGTCCACCGGCAGCGAATGGAGCTGCTTGGCGACCGCTTCGGTCTCGTCAGTGCCGGCCTTGTCGATCGCCTTCAAATACTGCGTCACCGCCGAATAGGTCGCGGCCTGGATCATGTTCGGCATGCGGTTGGTGCGCTTGAAGAAGCGCTGCCCGAATTCGCGGCTCTTGTCGTCGCGGTCCCAGTAGTAGCCCTCGGTCAGCACGACGCCTTGCGCTGCCTGCAGGCCGAGCCCATGCACTTCGGCCAGCGTGAACAGCAGCGCGGCCAGGCGCTGGCCGCCCTGTACGATGCCGAACTCGGCTGCCTGCTTGATGGAATTGGAGGTGTCGAGGCCGGCATTGGCGAGCCCGATGACCTTGGCACCCGACGATTGCGCCTGCAGCAGGAAGGACGAATAGTCGGTCGCGCCGAGGGGATAACGCACCTCGCCCAGCACCTTACCGCCATGGCTCTCGACGAATTTGGCGGTCTGCTCCTTCAGCGAATAGCCGAAGGCATAGTCGACGGTGACGAAGAACCAGCTGTCGCCGCCCTGCTGCACGAGGGAGCCGCCGGTGCCCACCGCCTGCGAGTGGGTATCATAGGCCCAGTGGAAGCCGTAGGGCGAGCACTGCTTGCCGGTGAGGTCGGTGGTCGCCGCACCGGTGACGATGTCGATCTTCTTCTTTTCCTTGGAAATCCCCTGCACGGCGAGCGCGACTGAAGAGGTCGTCAGCTCCATGATGGCATCGACCTGTTCGGTGTCATACCACTGCCGTGCAATGTTGGAGGCGATATCGGGCTTGTTCTGGTGGTCGGCGCTGATGATCTCGACCGGCGCGCCCTGGACTTTGCCGCCGAAATCCTCGACCGCCATCTTGGCCGCCTCGACCGACCATTTGCCGCCGAAATCGGCGTAGACACCGGATTGGTCGTTGAGGATGCCGATCTTGACCTTGCCATCGGAAATCTCGGCGGCCGAGGCGGTGGTGGCCGCGAGGAGCGCGGCGGAAACGACATAGCATAGCTTCATGAGTCTACTTCCTCCCAGTGTGGATGAATCCGGCCGCCCCCTACGGTCGTCATCCGCAAGCACTAAGGAACATTAGGAAAATCAGGCGGAAGGGCAAGGGGCGCCCGCGGATTTCATGACGGCAAGGCCGGCCCACGGCGTGTGACACGAATATGTGAAGCTCGGCCGGCGGCACACCGATTTTGTTGAAGCCGGGCAGCTTCAGCCCTCGGTGGCGACGAGATGGCCGTTGCCGACATCGCTCAGCGCCAGTTTCAGCGGCGCCTCGCCGATCCGGCGGGTGGCGCTGGGGATCTCCTGATCGAGGCGGGCAAAACGGCTTCTGCGCTGCGCGGGATCGGGCACCGGCACGGCTTCGATCAGGCGCTTCGTGTAGGGGTGGCGCGGGTTCGAAAAAACCTGGTCGCGCGTGCCCATCTCGACGATCTGGCCGAGATACATGACGGCGACACGGTCGGAGATGTTCTCGACCACGGCCATGTCGTGCGAAATGAAGAGATAGGCGACGCCGAACTCGCGCTGCAATTCCTTCAACAGGTCAAGCACGCGCGCCTGCACCGAGACGTCGAGGGCCGAGACGCTTTCATCGGCGATGATCAGTTTTGGCCTGAGTGCCAATGCCCGGGCGATGCAGACGCGCTGGCGCTGGCCGCCGGAGAATTCGTGCGGATAGAGCTCCATCTGGTCCGATGACAGGCCGACGCGGTCGAACAAGGCCGCCACCCGCTCGCGGCGCTCTTCCTTCGAGGCGATGCCGTGGATGACCAGCGGTTCGGCGACGAGGTCGCCGACGCGCATGCGCGGGTCGAGCGAGGCGAAAGGATCCTGGAAGATCATCTGCACGTCGCGACGCACGGCCTTGCGCTCGTCGCGGCCGAGACCGGACAAATTGCGGCCGCCGACAACGATGTCGCCGCTATACGACACCAGCCCGGCCAGCGCCTTGGCGGTGGTCGACTTGCCGCAACCGGATTCGCCGACCAGCGCCAGCGTCTCGCTGGGCGCGATCGAGAAGCTGACGCCCTCGACGGCGTGCACGCGGCGGGTGACCCGGCCGAGAATGCCGCCGCGCAGGTCGAAGCGGACGTGGAGGTCGTTCACCTCCGCGACATTGGCCGGCATTGCGGCTTCGGCGATCTCCTTCGATTGCTGGCGGCCGACGCCACTGCCGATGCGCGGCACGGCGGCCAGCAGCTCGCGCGTGTAGTCGGCTTGCGGGCGGGCGAAAATGTCCGATGTCTTGCCTTCCTCGACCATGCGCCCATGCCGCATGATGATGACGCGGTCGGCCATTTCGGCGACCACGCCCATGTCGTGGGTGATCAGGATGACGCTGGTGCCGTGCTTATGCTGCAGGTCGCGCAGCAGTTCCAGCACCTCGCCCTGTACGGTAACGTCGAGCGCCGTGGTCGGCTCGTCGGCGATCAGCACGTCCGGTTCCAGCGCCAGCGCTATGGCGATCATCACGCGCTGGCGCATGCCGCCCGACAGTTCATGCGGAAATTGTCTTAGCCGGCTTTCGGCTTCCGAAATGCGCACCGCCTTCAGCGCCTCGACGGCGCGCTGGCGGGCCTGGCTGGGCGACAGGCTGGTATGCGCCTCGATGGATTCGGTGAGCTGGCGGCCGATCGACAGCACCGGGTTGAGCGAGGTCATCGGTTCCTGGAAGATCATGGCGATGCGGTCGCCGCGAATGCGCCGCATCCGGCGTTCGTCGAGGGCGGTCAGCTCGGTCTCGCCCAAATGGACCGTGCCGGCGGAGATGCGCGCGGCGGGCTGCGGCAGGAGCTGCATGATGGCCAGCGCGGTCATCGATTTGCCCGAGCCGGACTCGCCGGCGATGCACAGCGTCTCGCCGCGGGAGAGCGTCAGGGAGAGGTTGGAGACGACCTCGCGGGAGCCCTCCTCGCCGCGCACGGAGACGGAGAGGTTGGTTATGGTGAGGATGGGATTGGGGGTCATTGCGAGGACAGGATTCTGAGAAGTTTGTTGCGGCACGCCCCCCTCTGTCCTGCCGGACATCTCCCCCTCAAGGGGGGAGATTGGCAGCTTCGCCGACTCGCCTTCTTGATGACGATGATGGTTGGCGAAGACCGAGGTGACATCCGATCTCCCCCCTTGAGGGGGAGATGCCCGGCAGGGCAGAGGGGGGTGCCTTGGCGCTGACCCAACTTCATTCAAACACGCAACGGGGAAAATAGAACGACACCACCCAGTTCGGCATGTCGACAATCTCGCTGATGCGGAGATCGCCGCAGACCGAGGCCAGCATGTAGGCTTCGACCGGGTCGATCTGGTAGTGGCCGGCGAGCAGGTCGACCATCTGGGTAACCGCTTCCTTCGCGCCACTCATCAGGTCCGGACCGATCCCCGTCGTCACCTCATAACCCTTGGCATCGAGATGCCTGGTCACCGGCCCCGGCGTGGTGAAGCGCGGCGTCTTCAGCCGCGCATCTTTCACCAAATCGAGTTTCAGCACGACATCCATCGGGCTTTCGATCGCCGTGCCGCAGACCTCGCCGTCGCCTTGCGCGGCGTGGGTGTCGCCGACCGAGAACAGCGCGCCCGCCACTTCCACCGGCAGATAGAGCGTGGTGCCGGCGGCGAGATCGCGGATGTCGAGATTGCCGCCGACGCGGCGCGGCGGCACCACCGAGTGGTGGCCCATCTCGGCCAGCGCATTGCCGATCGTGCCGGCGAATGGTTTCAGCGGCACGCGGGCATTTTTGCCGAACAATGCCGGCTCGAGCGAGACGGCGTCGTATTTCCAGATGTTCAGCGCCGGCTCCTTGAAGTCGTCGGCGAGCAGGCCGAAACCCGGAATGTTCGCCGTCCAGCCGAAGCCGGACGGTTTGAACATCTCGATCGTCACCTTCAGCGCGTCGCCCGGCTCGGCACCCTCGACGAAGATCGGCCCGGTGACCGGATTGATCTGGCCAAAGTCGAGCTTGGCAATGTCGGCGGCGGTACTATCCGGCTTCAGCTGGCCACCGCCGGCATCCAGGCACTGGAACTCGATGGTCGAGCCGGGCGCTACACGCTCAGCCGGGACAAACGAATTGTCCCAGCCGAAATGGTGATGGCGCCCGTGGATGGTGTAGTCGCAGTTATTGCACATCTTTTACGTACACATTGTCGTAGTTGATCGGGATATGGACCGGGTCGACATAGAGATTGTCGGCGCCGCCCATGCGGGCCGATTTCATGGTGAAGCGCTGCTCGTTGAAGACCGGCGCCCAGGGCGCGTCCTCCATCACCTTGTCGTAGATGGCGCTCCACATCTTGTCGCGCTCGGGGGCCTTGGCCGGGTCGACCACCGAGTCGGCCTCGGCCGCCTTGGCATCGAGATCCTTGTTGCAATACCACGACCAGTTCCAGCCGCCTGGCACGGCACCGGCGCAGCCAAGGATCGGGCCGTAGAAGTTGGACGGATCGGGGAAGTCGGCGATCCAGGCCATGCCGCCCGACCAGATCATCGGCGCGCCGGCCTTGTCGCCGCCGGCGGCAATGACGTTGGCCTGCGCCAGCGACTGGATGCTGGCCTTGATGCCGATCGCCGCCAGGTCCTGCTGGATCGCCTGGGCGATGCGCGGGTTGGGGTCAGTGTTCATGGCGAACAATTGCGTCTCGAAGCCATCGGGATGGCCGGCCTCGGCCAGCAGCGCCTTGGCCTTGGCGACGTCATAGGGATAGCCCTTGTACTCCTTGTCGTAGCCCGGCATCGACGGCGGCAGCGGCTGGTTGGCCGGCACGGCGCGACCGTTGATGATCTGGATGATGCGCGCCTTGTTGAGCGCCATGTTGACGGCCTGGCGCACCTTCACATTGTCGAACGGCGCCATGGTGGTGTTCATGGTGACGTAGCCGGTGTGCAGCTGGCCGCCTTCGACGACGCGCGCCTTCTGCTCGGGATCGGCCATAACCTCCTGGAATTTTGCCGGCGGAATGCCGTCGCCGGGCACGTCGATCTCGCCCTTCTGCAGGCGCAGCAGCGCCACGATCGGTTCCTGGCCGATCTCGAAGGTGATCTTGTCCAGATGCGGCAGGCCCTTGTGCCAGTAGTCCGGGTTGCGCTCGAAGACGATGCGCTGGCCGAGCGTCCACTCGGCCAGCTTGAAGGCGCCGGTGCCGACCGGGTGCTTGCCGAAATCGGCGCCGTATTTCTCGACCTCCTCCTTCGGCACGACATGCGAAAAGTTGATGGCCATGACATGCAGGAAGGTGGCGTCCGGGCGGGTCAGTTCGAACTTCACCGTGTAGGGGTCGACGACGGTGACACCGGCTAAGCTTTCGGCCTTGCCGGCGGCGACATCCTCATAGCCCTTGATCGAGCCGAAGAAGCCGGCGCCGGGGCTCTGCGTCTTCGGATTGGTGACGCGGTCGAGCGAATATTTGACGTCGTCGGCGGTCATCTCGCGGCCATTGTGGAACTTCACGCCATGGCGCAGCTTGAAGGTGAAGGTCTTGCCGTCGGGCGAAATCTCGTAGCTCTCGGCGAGGTCGGGCTTGAGGTTGGTGGTGCCAGGCTCGTAGTCCATCAGCCCGTCGAACAGGCTCTTGATCATCGACCAGTTCTGCCAGTCATAGCCGATCGCCGGATCGAGGGTCGCGACGTCGTCCTTGTAGGTGATGGTGATGGCGCCGCCCTGCTTGGCGTTGGGATCGATCGTGTCCTCGGCCCGGGCGCTCGTCATGCCAAGCATCAGCGCCAGCGCCGATGCGGCCACGGTCGATGCGAGAAACTTTTTCATTGTTATGTTCCCTTTCTCTGTTTGTGCTCTTGGTTTCATCCGAGCTTGATGCTCATCTCAGTTTGATACGGGGATCGATGAAGGGCGCGATGATGTCGGCCAGGAGGTTGCCGAGCACGATGGCGAAGGCCGAGACCAGGGTGACGCCCATGATGATCGGGATGTCGACGCGCTGGATGGCTTGCCACGCCAGCTGACCGATGCCGGGCCAGCCGAACACGCTTTCGACGACGACGATGCCGCCCATGAAGATGCCGATGTCGATGCCGATCATGGCGATGACCGGCAGGATGGCGTTGGGCAGCGCATGGCGGAAGATGATGGCGCCGCGCGCGATGCCTTTCGCACGCGCGGTGCGCACATAATCCTGGCGCAGCACGTCGATCATCGACGAGCGCATCATGCGCGCGTACCAGCCGGCACCGAGGATGCCCATGGTCAGCGAGGGCAGCACGAGGTGGCGCCAGGTGCCGTAGCCGCCGATCGGGAACCAGCTGAGCCGTACGGCAAAGACATAGAGCAGCAGCAGACCCACGACGAATTGCGGCGCCGAGACGCCGACGAAAGAGGCGACCATCAAGGTCTGGTCGGTCGCGGTGCCGCGCTTGACGGCGGCGATCAGGCCCATGGAGAGGCCGATCAGCAGTTCGCACAAAATGGCGCCGAGCATCAGAAGCAGGCTCGCCGGCAGCCGCGAGACGATGAGCTCGGTCACCTCGGAGCGCTGGATATAGGAGCGGCCGAGATCGCCGCTGACGAGTTTGGTCAGGTAATGCCAGTACTGGACGATGAAGGGCTGGTCGAGGCCGAGCTGCTGGCGGATGTTCTCGACCGTCTGCGGCGTGGCGCTGCGGCCGGCGATCTGGCGCACCGGATCGGCGGGCAGGAGATAGAGCAGCGCGAAAGTGATCAGCGAGACGCCGAGCAGGATCAGCAGCGACTGGATCAGGCGGCGGCCGAGATAGGCGATCATGCCCGGCCCCTTTGCGTCGGGTCGAGGATGTCGCGCAGCGCATCGCCGATCAGGTTGAAGGCCAGCGCCAGCGCCAGGATCGCGGCGCCGGGGAAGAACACCAGCCAGGGTGCGGCCTGAAAGTAGGTCTGGTTCTCGAAGATGATGTTGCCCCAGGACGCCGTCGGCGGCTGCACGCCGATGCCGAGGAAGGAGAGCGTGGCTTCGAGCAGAACGGTGGTCGAGATGCCGAGCGTGCCCCAGACGATGATGGTGGGCAGGAGATGCGGCAGTATGTGGCGAAACAGGATGCGCGGCGCGCTCGCCCCGATGGTGCGCTCGGCATCGATGAACTCTCGTTCGGCGAGCGAAGACGTTTCGGTGTAGATGACGCGGGCGGTCTGCACCCAGTTGACCAGGGCGATGACCATGGCAACGATCCACAGGCTGGGCTGGAATACCGCCGCCAGGCAGATGGCGAGCAGAAGCGCGGGAAAGGCCATCATCAGATCGGTGAAGCGCATCAGCGCGCTGCCGATCCAGCCGCGGAAATAGCCCGCGGTGACGCCGACAAGCGTGCCGATGAACAGCGCCACGCCATTGGCGACGATGCCGATGATCAGCGAGGTGCGCGCGCCATAGAGGATGCGGGTCAACAGGTCGCGCCCGAGCAGGTCGGTGCCTAGCCAGAATTTCGCGTTCGGCGGCAAAGGCGAGCCCTCGATGGTCAGGCCGTCGAACATCTGTTCGTTGGGATCATAGCCGGTCAGCCACGGCGCCAGGATCGCGCCCGCGACGACGACGGCGACGATGACCAGGCCGAGCAGCGCAAGGCGGCG
>NZ_JAPYKP010000146.1:0-15941 GCF_037179725.1 Mesorhizobium sp. Cs1321R2N1
GCGAATATGGCGACATGATCGTCATGGGTATCGTCGATCCGGTCAAGGTCGTGCGCACGGCCCTCCAGGACGCGGCATCGGTCGCCGGCCTGCTCGTCACCACCGAAGCCATGATCGCCGAAGCTCCTAAGAAGGACTCGGCTGGCGGCGGCATGCCTGGCGGCATGGGCGGCGGCGGCATGGGCGGCATGGGCGGCATGGACTTCTAAGAAGTCCATAAAGCACGCCCATGAGCTAACATTGCTCAAGCCCGCAAGCGGGCTTGAGTGGCGGCATGGACTTCTAAGAAGTCCATAAAGCACGCCCATGAGCTAACATTGCTCAAGCCCGCAAGCGGGCTTGAGTGGCGGCATGGACTTCTAATCCAGCCAACTTCGCAAATTTTTCGAAAGGGCGGCCGAGAGGTCGCCCTTTTCTTTGCATGTTGAGGCTGGTGCTCCACCGCGGTCGGTTGGACCCAGCGTCAGACAGCAGTCTCCGCACGCCGCGCCACCTTGCCGGCGAGCACCGCTTGCTCGATCAGGGCCCCGACCTCGTTAGCCACTGCCAGCAGCGGGGTACGGTCGCGGGTGGCGCGGGCAATCACCATCAGGCCTTCCAGCGAAGATTCGACCAGCAGCGCCAGCGCCTGCGCGCGACGCTCCGGGATCCCTGCCCTGATGAAGGCATCCCGGAGCAAGCCTATCCACTGCTCGAAAGCCGAGCGGCAGATCTCTTCGAGGTCGGGCACGTCGTTCGGCGCATCCAGCACGACGGGCGCGATCGGGCAGCCGAGCGAAAACTCGTTGTCCTCCAGCATGCGGGCGACGGACTGGTAAATGTGGTGGACGGCGACCGCCGGATCGCTTTCCGACGCCAGTTGGGCACCCAGCCGCTCGGTCACGTCGGCCACGCTGTCGCGCGTCACCTCGACGACCAGTTGGTCCTTGCCACCTGGGAAATGGAAATAGAGCGAGCCACGCGGCGCGGCGCTGGCACTCAGAATGTCGTTGAGCGAAGTGCCGTGATAGCCGCGCCGCCGCAAAAGCAGTGCCGTCGCCTCGATCATCCGCGTGCGTGTGTCAGTCGCCATGTCAACCTCTGTCAGGAGTGCGCATTATAGGGCTTGCGCGGAATATGACAATCGGTCTACATAATATGTAAATCGGTCTACATATTTCGGAGGCGATGATGCAGAGGTATCGGCTGGAAGGACAGGACGGCGGTCTCGACAGGCTGGTGATGCGTGAGGAAGCGGTCCTCCAGCCGGGTCCGCATCAGATCCTGATGCGGGTGCGCGCCACCTCGCTCAATCGCCGTGACACGATGATCCTCAACGACACCTATCCGCTGACGCCGCGGGCCGGCATCGTGCCGGTGAGCGATGGCGCCGGCGAAGTGGTGGCCATCGGCGATGGTGTCACCCGCCTTGCCGTCGGCGACCGCGTCACCGGCAGCTATTTCGCGCGCTGGATCGACGGCCGTATCAACGCCGGGCTCATCGACCAGCTCGGCTGCACGCTGGACGGCATGCTCGGTGAATATGCCTTGCTCGACGAGCAATGGGCGGTGCGGCTGCCTGAGCATCTCGACTGGCATGAAGCCGCGACCTTCAGCTGCGCGGGGGTGACGGCCTGGAGCGCTTTGACCGGCTCCGAGGTCCCAAAACCGGGGCAATGGGTGCTGGTTATCGGCTCGGGCGGCGTCGCGCTGTTTGCGCTGCAGTTTGCCAAGCTGATGGGCTGCCGCGTGGCGGCTGTCACCTCACGTGTCGAAAAATCCGGCCGGTTGCGCGCGCTCGGCGCCGACCTCGTCATCGCAACGGCCGAGACGCCGGATTGGGGTACCAAGCTGCGCGAGGCGACGGGCGGCATCGATCTGACCGTCGAGACCGGCGGGCCGGCGACCTTTACGCAATCGCTGATCGCAAGCTCCCTCTACGGACGCATCGTACTGCTGACGGTCCAGGACCAGAAGGGCAGATCGGTCGAGATCCCAGCCGCCGTCTACCAGCGCAGTCTAGTCACCATCGGCCGCGTCTTCGTCGGCAGCCGCAGCGGCCTGGAGGCGATGCTCGCCGCCGTCGCGGCGCATCGCTTGAAGCCCGTCATCGACAAGGTCTTCCCGTTTACCGAAGCGCGCGAGGCATATCGGCATTTCATGCAGGGCGACGTGTTCGGCAAGGTCGTTATCGACGGCGCGTGAGCCCCTATTCATCAACCAAAGGAGAGAGCAATGACAATTCGCGACGCATCGGCCGAATGGCACGGCACACTCAAGGAAGGATCCGGCCGGCTAAGGCTGGGCAGCGGCGTGTTCGAGGGCGCCTACTCGTACCCGTCCCGCTTCGAGAACGGCCCCGGCACCAATCCGGAGGAACTGATCGCGGCCGCCCACGCCGGCTGCTTCTCGATGGCGCTCACCGCCATTCTCGGCAGCGAAGGTCATATCGCAAGCGATATCCACACGATCGCAAAGGTGCATCTGGGCGCCACCGCGGCCGGGCCGACGATTACCCGCATCGAGCTTGAGACGGAGGCGAACGTCGCCGGTCTCGCCGCCGCCAACTTCGAGCGGCTGGCGCAGTCGGCCAAGGCGGGATGCCTCGTCTCGCGGGCGCTGGCCGGCGTCGCCGCGATCACCCTGAAAGCGAACCTCATAACTCACTAAGAACGGAAGGAGAAAATCCGATGACCCAGGAATCTATCATCGACATCGCCGCGGCCAACCGATCCGGCGAAACGGCTGAAATCATGCGGCGCTATAACGACGTGTTCCAGCGTCACGACCCCTCGGCTCTCGACGAGCTGGTGGCGCAGGACTGCGTGATCGAGAACACCACGCCGGCGCCGGACGGCGCGCGCCGGGCCGGTAAGGCAGCCTGTGTCGAGCTGTGGTCGGCGATCGCCATCGCACCCGGTACGCGCTTCGACCTCGAAGAGACTTTCGTGGCCGGCGACCGCGCCACGATCCGCTGGCGCTACTGGATGGCCGACGGCAATTCGCTGCGCGGCGTCAACCTGATGCGCGTCGCGGGCGGGCGGATCGTCGAGGCCATGGGTTACGTCAAGGGCTAATGCATGTCGCCGGAAGTGTCCTCGGTCCCGGGACGTGCATAAAATGAGAAGCTTACAGCAGGTCGGGCGAACCCTATTCGCCGCGACATGCTGTAAGCCGCGCGATCACCTGTCCGCCAGTGCCAACTTGGCGCCGAGCATGACGAAGGCGCCGGCAAACGTCCGGCGCATCCAGGTCAGCACTATCGGCCGCGACACGACATGGCTGCGGATCGACGCCGCGAAGATGCCGTAGCCGACGAAGACCACGAAGGTCAAAAGCATGAAGACCGAACTGAGCTCCAGCATCTTCGACAGCGCGTTGGGCTCGGTGGTGCTGACGAATTGCGGCAGGAAGGCGAAGAAGAAGATCGACAGTTTCGGATTGAGCACATTGACGAGGATGCCGGTGGCGATCACCTTGCCGGCCGAGCGTGGCGCGACATTGTCCTCGACGCTCAGGCCGCCCTTCTCCTTCAGCGTATTCCAGGCCATGTAGAGCAGATAGGCGACGCCGAGATATTTCAGCGTCTCGAAAGCAACCGCACTGGTGTGCAGCAGCGCCGCCAGACCGGTGATGGCAGCGGCCATATGCGGAATGATGCCGAGCGTGCAGCCGAAGGCGGCAATGATCGAGGCCCGCGCACCGCGCGAAAGTCCGGCGCTCAGCGTGTAGAGAACGCCGGTGCCGGGCGAAGCCACGACGATCAGCGACGTCAATAGAAATTCGATGCTCACGATGATCTCCTCCAGCGCCCTGCCCTGACGCAGCCTAGCCAGCAAGCGGGGTGCGCACAAGCCACGGCATTCGCCGCCAGGAGGGCGCGCTAAACGGTGGAAAATCCGAGCGCCTGGCGCGCCATCAGGCACTCGTCATCGCCGGGCATGCAGGCGCGGCAGACATCCGGTCGCATTTCGTAGATGGTGCAAGCGGTCGACTTGCCGACTTCGCCGGACAGGGCAGAACAGCGCACGCCGTCACAGCGCATGCCCGACAGGTCGGCCGCCACGTATTTTTCCGGGATGCGGTCGAGCTGGGCATCGTCCTCGGTCGAAAAGCGCGGCCATTCGGCCGAATAGGAACAGCAGGCGCCGCAGCTCTGGCAATCGAACACGGGAGCGATGCCCGGTTGAGAAGAAGGTAGGGTGGTCGCGGCTGCCACGGCAAACGGCTTCGAAGCGGCAAGATTGCGATCGGCGTCCCCAGGCAAGGCGCTACTTCTTCTTGCCGGTCTTGCCCTTCGGTGCGTCCGCCGGCGACTTGAACAGATCGGTCGCTGCCTCGGCCGCCTTTGGCGCGGCAACCGGCTTGGCCGGCTTTGCGGCGGAAGCCGGCGCTGCCGGCTGGTCCTTGGCGGAGAATTTTATGGCCATGTCAGTCCTCGTCGGCGAAACGCGATGATGGTGCGCGCGGATTGCGCAGGCGGCCGATCAGCGCCGAAACCGCCGTGATGTTCATTTCCTCGGGCGACCAGTTCCTGGCTTCCGCGATGTGATGCACCGCCAGCTCACGATGCGTGCTGCCGCTATAGGCGGCATCCTGATAGGTCACCCGCTCATGGGTCTTGGCGTCTTCGCGGACATATTCGATGAGGTAGTTCGGGCACTCGGCACGGCCGCGCACGCCGATGCGCACCTGGGCATCGCCATGGGCGCGCTTGCAGCGTTCGAGTTTCTCCAGCACGCGGCGGACATATTCGACCGGCTTGTCGAGGGTTTCGACCATGTCGGCGATGGTCGCATCGGCGGCGATCGGCGTTGACGGTACGCGCTTGGTGGCCATCAGCGTTTTCCGGCTCGTTTCGGCAGCGATGCGAGTGCTGCGGCGGCCGCCATCTCGTCGGCCTCTTTCTCCAGCCGCAACTCGCGCAGGCGCGCGGTCTTGGCTTCCCGCGCCTGGCTGACCGCATCGCGCTCGGAAATGATGCGATTGAGCGACATCGACTGGGTTTGCGTCTTGCTGAACAGCGACACGGCCGTATCGACGGCTGTCTTCGAATGAGCGGTCAAAATCTTTCTCCTGTCAGGAGCCTGGTGCCGATAGGGCGAGACCGGGTCTGCGGTCGGGACCATGCACAAAGCAATGCGGCAGCGGATTCAAATTGCTGGAGCGTCCCTTAGCACGTTCAGCCCAATGCGCAGCGCATTTTCGGCGGCAACAAGCGTAAAATGAAAAAGGCCAGGCACCGCCTGACCTTCCCTGGGAGCGCCGCGCATCCAACTGGATGCACAGGCTAGCTCCTGATGGGCAGCACAAACCCTGGAAACTCAGGTCCCCATGGCCATGCGCCCGAATTCGCCATTCACCGGTGCCAGTACATCCGTGGTCACCGGAACGGCTGAATTCTTTCTTCAGGCCGCCTTCAACTGGTCGGCGGACATCTTGCCCGACTTGTTGTCGCGGACCATCTCGTAGCCGAGCTTCTGGCCCTCGACGATGTCGCGCATGCCGGCGCGTTCCACGGCCGAGATGTGGACAAAAACGTCGGCGGAGCCGTCGTCAGGCTGAATAAAACCAAAACCCTTGGTGGCGTTGAACCACTTAACTGTGCCGGTGCTCATGACGAACCCTTTCCATGGCAAATATTCGTTCGCCGTCATGCGGATGCACAACGTCGTTTGTCTCGATTTTTGATGTGGGAAGTTCGTCAAAGGCGCGCTCGAAAGCGCGGATAACAAAAGTCAGTCAAACAAATATCGACAGATTTCTTGTACTCGTATTTCAGCCGCCTGTCAAATATTGCGCTGTCGGCCCGAAATCCGCCAGTTGAAAGCACCTCACGCGGCCCGTCGATCCCTGGGTAAGACCGCTTCACGGACAGCCCTATTCGTCGGGACCCGGCTCCGGCCATGTCTCCCTGACTGCTTCGGCATACCATTGGCGCATGGCCGGTGTTGCCAGAACCGCGTCGACATAGGCCCTGGTGTCGGGCGCCAGCTCCCCGCCATAGGTGTCGAAACGGGTGACGACAGGCGCATACATGGCATCGGCCGCGGTGAAATGACCGAACAGAAACGGGCCGCCCTTGCCGTGTTTCTCACGGCACTCGCGCCACAGCGCCTCGAGGCGGGCACGTTGGGCCTCGCCCTCGGCATCGAGCGGCTTGTGCCCCTTTGGCCGGCGCAAATTCATCGGCCAGCCATAGCGGACTTCGCGAAAACCGGAATGCATTTCGGTCGCCGCCGAACGCGCCAGCGCCCGGGCGCCGATATCGGCCGGCCAGAGCTTTTTCCCAGGAAAGAGGTCGGCGAGATATTCGAGGATGGCAAGGGTTTCCCAGACGATCCTGCCATCGTGATTCAAGGGCTTGTGAACCAGGACGGGCACCTGACCGGTCGGCGAAACTTTCGCCAGATTGGCAAAGGTCTCGGGCGTGCGCAGCCGCACGAATCCTTCTTCGAACGGTATCTCCAGGTGCCGCATCGCCACCCAGGGCCTGAGCGACCAGGACGAAAAGCATTTGTTGCCGATATAGAGCGTGAATTCCGACATCTGTCCCCCTTGGCGGTGTTGCTCCTTGCGGACTGCGCCGGCCGGCACCCTAGCCCGCCGGCCCAGCCGCCGAAAGGCACTGTTTGCCGACACAGGGAGCGGCTGCTGGAACCGAATCCGTGCCGGCTCGTTTGCTCAAGCGAACAAGATCCGGGAGATGCGGAAATGGTGAACAAGGATCAGGTCGCCGGCGTGGCCAAGCAGGTGAAAGGCTCGGTCAAGCAAGCCGCCGGCAAGGCGACCAGCGACAGGCGGACGCAGGCCGAAGGCGTGGCCGACAAGGCCACAGGCAAGGTGCAGAAGGCCTATGGCGACGTGAAGGACAAGGTCAAGAAATCTGTTTGATCGCTGTGGAAGGGCCGTATCGAGCGGCCCTTTTCACGTCTTCAGCGATTTGCTGAAGGCGTTGGTGAAAATCACGTCGCCATGATCGTCGCTGGCTTGCCCCAACACGACGTCCAGGCTGTCGTCGGTGACACGTGCCAGAGCGAAGCCGCCCATGTAGGCCGCTTTCGGCTTGAAGAGATCGAGGCCGTCGCGTTGATAGATCATCGGCACCTCGTGCTGATGACCATGGAAGACGGCAACGACGTTGTAGCCCTTCAGGGCCGCCAGCAATGCCTGGCGGTCCGCATCGCTCCACCAATGCGGCGCTCCCTTGCCGCCGTCGTCGAACACTCTCTTGACGGTATCCCACCGCTCCATCGAAAAACTGTCCCAGCCATAGTGCTGGAACAGGATGACCGGGCGGCCGTCCGCCGCATAGGTAGCCAGATCCTGCTTGAGCCAAGGCAGGCTGTTGTCGGCGCCATGACCGATGTCGCCGGCGAAACGATGGGTTTGCAGCAGATGCAGGCCACCCCAGTCCCATGAATAGCAGTCGGTGTCGACGTCGTAGCTGATGGCCGGCACCGGCGGCTTGAAGAACACGCCGGCGCGGTGATTGACCTCGACATAATCGCGCATTTCGCGCCGGTACCAGTCGACATGATGTGGCGGACCGTTCTGATCGAGATCATGATTGCCGAGGCCGACATAAACCGGAACATGCACGCGGTCGGGCCCCATGCCTTGCTGATAGCGCTGGCTGAACTGCAGGAGTTGGGTGCCTTCGCTGGGCTCGGTGATCTGGCCGCCGCCATCGTCGGTGATGTCACCGCCAACGGCAAGTCCGAGCGGCGTGCCGGCAATGATTGCGAATGGCGAATGGAACAGTGGCGTGCTGGAGACCCAGTCGGGAACCTCCAGCGGGCGTTCGAGGGCAGCGTCGATTTCATCGTCCTGGAGCAACCTCGAAACGTCGCCGCGCGCGCTGTCCAGAAAGCGAAACGACACGCCGGGCGCTATCGCCGCGATGCGCGCCGCCAGCGGCGGCATCAGCAGCATGGAGAAGAAATCCGCGCCCATGAAGGTGAAGGTTCGCTCCAACCCGGCAGGATCGAAGTCCTTGCCAGTCTGGAAAACGCGTTCGATCTCGCGCAGTGCCGCGCGCACCGGCTCCGTCAGGCTTTCGGCGCGTGGGGTCGGCACCATGTCGTTGCCGCGCCGCACAAACAGCTGGTCGTTGAGGACATGACGCAGGCGATTGAGCGCCGCGCTCACGGCGGGCTGGCTCAGCCCGATCTGCTCGCCGGCGCGCGTCACGCTTCGTTCACGTAAAAGCGCATCGAGCACCCTGACGAGATTGAGGTCGAGCGCATTTAAATTCATGGCATCAATCCGCCCCATACGATCATTCGATTTCCATCGCCCGCCAATCCTTGGTCAGGTAGCCGCAGACGCCGCTCGGTCGGCACCGCAAGCACAAGGGAGAGCCGTCATGACAATGATCAACAGCACGATCGCAGGCAAGGAACTCTTCTGGTTCAACAACACACTGGTTGCCATTCGGCTCTCCTCGGCGGAGGGCGAGGACGGCCTCTGTGTCGTCGAGCACCGCATGCCCCATGGCGATTCTCCGCCGCTGCATGTGCATCGGCACGAGGACGAGGTGTTTCATGTCCTGGAGGGACAGCTGCGCTTTCGGATCGACGGCCATGACCAGATCGCCGGTCCTGGCGAAATCATCATCGCGCCGAAAGGCCTGCCGCACACATACAGGGTCGAATCCCAGGACGGCGCGCGCACCTTGACCATCACGCGCGGCTCCGATTTCGAGACGATGCTGCGTCAGACCAGCCGTCCCGCCCAACAGCCGCAATTGCCGCCGCTGTCGGAGCCGACGCCGCAGATGATCGAGGCTCTGGTGCGGATCTGCGCGGAAAATGGCATCGACATTGTCGGTCCGCCCTTGAGTTGAGAACGCGAAGCTGCCGATCTCTCCTCCAAGGCTTCCAGTGGGGAGATCGCAAGCATCTTCAACCGATTTGCATCTCAGTCGCACACATTCTCCGCTTGAAGCCCGTTGTGCAACGCGATACGCCGTTGCCGGCTTCGACAGGAGAGACCCAGTGAGCGCTGAAAAAACCAGAACCGAAACCGATACGTTCGGCCCCATCGAGGTTGCCGCCGGCCGGTATTGGGGCGCCCAGGCGCAGCGTTCCCTTGGCAATTTCAAGATCGGCTGGGAAAAGCAGCCGGCTTCGATCGTGCGCGCGCTGGGTATCGTCAAGCGGGCGGCGGCGGAAGCCAATATGGAGCTCAAGCGGCTCGATCCGGTCATCGGCAAGGCAATCATCGAGGCCGCGCAAGAGGTCATCGACGGCAAGCTCAACGACCACTTCCCGCTAGTGGTCTGGCAGACCGGTTCGGGCACGCAGTCCAACATGAACGCCAACGAAGTGATCTCGAATCGCGCGATCGAAATGCTGGGCGGCGTCATGGGCTCGAA
The DNA here is from genome assembly GCF_037179725.1 of Mesorhizobium sp. Cs1321R2N1. Lineage (NCBI taxonomy): Bacteria > Pseudomonadati > Pseudomonadota > Alphaproteobacteria > Hyphomicrobiales > Phyllobacteriaceae > Mesorhizobium > Mesorhizobium sp. Cs1321R2N1. The sequence goes on from NZ_JAPYKP010000146.1 coordinate 9,359, forward strand.
AAAGCCGGTGCACCCCAACGACCATGTCAATATGAGCCAGTCGTCGAACGATACCTATCCGACGGCCATGCACATCGCCTGCGCCGAGCGGATCGTGCACGACCTCTTGCCGGCGCTGAAGCACCTGCATAAGGCGCTCGCCGCCAAGAGCCGGGACTTCAATCACATCATCAAGATCGGCCGCACCCATACGCAGGATGCCACGCCACTGACGCTAGGCCAGGAATTCTCCGGCTACGCGGCGCAGGTCGCATCGTCGATCAAACGCATCGAATTGACGCTGCCCGGCCTGCAGGAATTGGCGCAAGGCGGCACTGCCGTCGGCACCGGGCTCAATGCGCCGGTCGGTTTCGCCGAGCGGGTGGCCGATCGTATCGCCGCCATATCAGGCATCGCCTTCGTCACCGCGCCGAACAAGTTCGAAGCGCTGGCGGCGCACGATTCCATGGTGTTCTCGCACGGCGCCATCAACGCGGCGGCGGCGGCACTGTTCAAGATCGCCAACGACATCCGCTTTCTCGGCTCCGGCCCGCGCTCGGGCCTCGGCGAATTGTCGCTGCCGGAAAACGAGCCCGGGTCCTCGATCATGCCGGGCAAGGTCAATCCGACGCAGTGCGAGGCGATGACGCAAGTTTGCGTGCAGGTCTTCGGCAACAATGCGGCGCTGACCTTCGCCGGCAGCCAGGGCCATTTCGAGCTCAACGTCTACAATCCGCTGATGGCCTACAACTTCCTCCAGTCGGTGCAGTTGCTGGCCGACGCATCGGTCTCCTTCACCGACAATTGCATAATCGGCATCGAGGCGCGAGAGGACAACATCAAGGCGGCCCTCGACCGTTCACTGATGCTGGTGACGGCGCTTGCTCCCACCATCGGCTATGACAACGCCGCCAAAATCGCCAAAACCGCGCACAAGAACGGCACGACGTTGCGGGAGGAAGCACTGGCAACCGGGCTGGTCAGCGAGGCCGACTATGACCGCCTGGTGCGGCCGGAGGACATGACGCATCCGGGGTGAAGCGATTCCTGGAAAAGTGCAAAGCGGTTTTCCGTCCGGAATTGCGTTGGACCACGGCTGACATTTTTCGGCGGGAGAATTTACTCCCGCCACCACATCGTCCGACACGAATTTCGCGCCTCCTGCCCGATCACGAAAATGTATATCCTGTGAACAATGTGTCACCGCATGGCTGACTTTGGTGAACAGTCGGCATCGTCTATCTGAGTGGCCATTCAAACCAATCGGAGAGCCACCATGTCCATCAACACTTCCGCCGCCGGCACCGCGTCCAACAGTTCTGTCACCATCCTGCTCGGCCGTATCCTGCTCGCAGTCATTTTCCTGCTTTCCGGATTCGGCAAACTATCCGCCATTTCCGGCACGGCGGCCTATTTCGGTGGCCTCGGCCTGCCGGCACCGACGGCGACAGCCGTCATCGTCGGCCTGATCGAGCTGCTTGGCGGCCTTGCCGTCCTCGTCGGTTTCCAGACCAGGATCGCCGCCTGGGTGCTGGCGATCTTCACAATCGCAACCGGTCTGGTCGCCCACACCGGCTGGGCCGACCAGATGCAGATGATCCAGTTTCTCAAGAACGTCGCCATCACCGGCGGCTTCCTGCTGCTGGCCTCCTCGGGTGCAGGCGCGTATTCGATCGACGCCAGGCGCGGCTAAGGCTTCCCCTCCCAAGGGCCCGAAACAAGCGGCGCGGAATTTTCCGCGCCGCTTTTTCGTTGTGTGATCATAGGCGTAGACTGCGATGGTCGCCCGGTGACCGTGCCGGCAAGGGAGGGTGCCATGGGTCGCAATGCATTGCGTATGGTTTCGCGGCTGCTGTTTGCCGTGCTGTTCGTGCCGTCCGGCTTCCAGGCGCTCGCCAACATTGCTGGGACCACCAGCTATTTCTCCGGCCTTGGCCTGCCGCTGCCCGCGCTCGCCGCCTGGGCCACCGGCCTGTTCGAACTGATCGCGGGGCTGCTGATCCTCGTTGGCTTCCAGACACGGATCGTGGCGCTGCTGCTGGCCGCCTTCTGCATCGTGGCGGGCTTCATCGGCCATTACGGCCAAGGCGCCGGCGATGCGACGCTCGCTTTCATGCATCAGCAGATGCTGATGAAGGACATCGCCATCGCGGGCGGCTTCCTGGCGCTTGCCATGGCCGGCGCTGGCGCATGGTCGTTTGATGGGCGGGAATTCGGCATCGGCGCCGGCGTGACTTGACTATTTGACCGACACGCTCTGCCCGCCCTCGATCGCCAGTTCCAGGCGGCGGTCAGTGATGCGCGCCAGCTGCGCCAGCCGGCCGGCCGGGCGCTCGCCGTAGAGATCGGAAAGCGAAGCCGGCAGCACCAGCGCCAGCGCGCCGTTGGGGCGACTTTCCCATTTCAGCCTCGGCATGATGCCAGGCATCGCGGCCGTCAGCAGGTAGACGACGCGCATCATCGCCGCCAGCACGCGGGCGCGCTCCAACAGGCGCGGCGGCGCCAGCGCCTTGATTTCGGGCGCCACCAATTCATTGAAGACGCCGTCATGACGGTAGGCGTTGGTCAGCGCCAGATAGGCGCGGCCGGGATGATCGACACCGATGAAGGACGCATGCGCGATGATGTTGAGCGACTGCTTGCCGCGATATTCCGGATGAGCGCGCCAGCCGATATCGGCGAGCAGGCAGGCGGCGTGGCGATAGCGCGCTTCGTCTTCCGTCTCGTCGATGCCGAACGCCTTGAAGGCCTTGCCTGTCCATTCGACCAGATCATGCGCGTGATGGACCGAACGCGAGCGCAAAAGCGCAAGCTCCTCGGCGGCCGAGATCAGCGGATCGGCCTTCTGCTCGACCGCGTCGAGCAGCGAATAGAGAAAACCTTCGCGCACGCCTTGCGCCGAAACGACGATCCTGGACGGCTGCATCGCCGTCATGATTTCCTGCAGCACGAGAGCGCCGTATGGCAGCAGCGAGCGGCGGTTCTTGGAGACGCCCTCGATACCCCTCACCTTTTCGACCTCGCCCCTGGCCACTTGCCTGAGGAAGGTTTGAGCACTTTCGGCCGATATTTCGTAGTGGTGCATGACGCCGAGCGGATAGTTGGTCATCTCCATGTGCAGCCTGGCAAGATTTCGCCAGGTGCCGCCGACAGCGTAGAAAGTCCTGCCCTGCCCACCCTTCAAGAGCTTGGCCCGGGCTAATTCCTGGCGCGCGATCTTCTGCGCCTGGACGAGCGAGTTCTTCGCCATGTCCTGCAGGCGCAGGCCGCCAAGCGGCAGCGTGATGCCGTCGCCGATCGCCTCGCCGTCGATGTCGATGAGTTCCAGGCTGCCGCCGCCAAGGTCGCCGGCAATGCCGTTGGCCGGATGGAACCCGGAGATGACGCCAAGCGCGGAGTAATGCGCTTCCTGGCGGCCGGAGAGCACGCGGATTTCGGTCTTGAGCACATCCTCGGCCCGATGGATGAAATCGGGACCGTTGATCGCCTCGCGGGCGGCGGCGGTCGCCAGTACGTACATGTGTTCGGCACCGGCCTGGTCGGAGAGCGCGCGGAAACGGCGAAACTCCTCCATCGAGCGCGCCACCCCCTCGGGGTCGAGCTTCCCCGTCGACACGATGCCGCGGCCGAGGCCCGCCAGCATCTTTTCGTTGAACAGCGTGGTCGGCGAACGCGCCAGCCCCTCATAGACGACAAGACGGATCGAATTGGATCCGATGTCGATGATGGACAGCGGTCGGCGGTCCTGCAGCCGGCCCTGGGAATTGGACAGCATCAGCTGGCGGCGTTCTTCTTGCGGCGCTTGAACTGCGCGATACGCTTGGGCGCATGCGATTTCAGCGCGTCACCCCGTCCCGACAGGCTAGGATTGGTCATGAAATATTCCTGCGCGTTGAACGGTTCCTCGCCCTCCTCCAGCACCACGCGCCGGGAGGTTCCATCAGCCAATACGTCGAAACTTTGCTGATTGTCCATGATGTTGCCGAGCATGATCTGGCCCAAGATCTGTTCATGCACAGTTGGATTGGTGATCGGCACCATGGTCTCGACGCGGCGGTCGAGATTGCGCGGCATCAGGTCCGCCGAGGAGATGTAGACAATCGCCTCGTCCGAGGGAAGGCCATGGCCGTTGCCGAAGCAATAGATGCGGCTGTGCTCGAGGAACCGGCCGACGATCGACTTGACCCTGATGTTCTCCGACAGGCCCGGCACCTGCGGCCGCAGACAGCATATGCCGCGCACGACAAGGTCGATTTCCACACCGACGCGGCTGGCGTCGTAGAGCGCATCGATGATGATGGGATCGACGAGCGCGTTCATCTTCATCCAGATGCGCGCCGGCCTTCCCTCCAACGCATGGGTGACCTCGTCTGAAATGTGCTTGAGGATGCGGCTCCTCAGCGTGAACGGCGAGATCGCCAGCCGCATTTCGGCGGTCGGCTCGGCGTAGCCGGTGATGAAATTGAACAATTGGGCGACGTCGCGGGCGATCGTCGGATCGGTGGTGAAGAAGGAAAGGTCGGTGTAGATGCGCGCCGTCACCGGATGGTAGTTGCCGGTGCCGAGATGGACGTAGTTGCGCAGCTTGCCGTCCTCGCGCCGCACCACCAGCGACATCTTGGCGTGGGTCTTCAGTTCGAGGAAACCGAACACGACCTGCACGCCGGCGCGTTCGAGATCGCGCGCCCAGCGGATGTTGGCCTCCTCGTCGAAACGGGCCTTGAGCTCGACCAGCGCCGTCACCGACTTGCCGGCCTCGGCCGCGTCGACAAGCGCACGCACGATCGGGCTGTCATTGGAGGTGCGATAGAGCGTCTGCTTGATCGCCACCACTTCGGGGTCAGCCATTGCCTGGCGCAGGAACTGCACCACCACGTCGAACGACTCGTAGGGGTGATGGACGACGATGTCCTTCTCGCGGATGGCGGCAAAACAGTCGCCGCCATGCTCGCGGATGCGCTCGGGAAAGCGCGGATTGTAGGGCGTGAATTTCAGGTCGTCGCGGGGAACGGAGACGATCTCGGATATCTGGCTGAGCGCCAGCGGGCCCGTGAGGACGCTGATGCGGCTCGATGAGACGCCAAGCTCGCCGGCGACGAAGTCGCGCAATTCTCCCGGCATCAGCATGTCGAATTCGATGCGGATGACCGAACCGCGGCGGCGACGCTTCAGCGCCGTTTCGAACAACCGCACCAGGTCTTCCGATTCTTCCTCGACCTCGATGTCGCTGTCGCGGATGATGCGGAACGTGCCGGAGCCCTTGACCTCGTAGCCTGGGAACAGCTTTCCGATGTAAAGGCCGACCGCCTCCTCCAGCGGAATGAAGCGGACATGGTTCTTGCGGTCCGGCAGGCGGATAAAGCGCTTCAACGCCACCGGCAGGCGCAGCAGCGCGCTCATCTCCTCGCCATTCTTGCGGTGGCGAAGCTGCAGCGCCATCGAGAAGCCCAGATTGGGAATGAACGGGAACGGATGCGCCGGGTCGATCGACAGCGGGGTGAGCACCGGAAACACCTGGTCCTGGAAATGCTCTTCCAGCCAGACCCTTTCGTCCTTGGTCAGCGCATCACGGGTGATGCTCTCGATGCCTTCCTTGTTGAGCAGCACCGTGAGTGCCGACAGGCTCTTCTGCTGGTCCTCCTGCAGCCGCTCGACCTCACGCAGCAATTGTTCGAGCTGCTGCTCTGGGGTGCGTCCGTCCGGGCTCTTCAGCACGATGCCCTCGCGCACCTGGCCGGCAAGGCCGGCGACACGCACCATGAAGAACTCGTCGAGATTGGCGGCCGAGATCGACAGGAAGCGGACGCGCTCCAGCAGCGGGTGATGGGTGTTCAGCGATTCTTCGAGAACGCGGCGATTGAACTGCAACCAGGAGAACTCGCGGTTGACGAAACGGTCCGGATTGCCTTCCGGGCTCGCTGCCGTGATGTTGTTGAATTCGCTCTGTACCGGCTTCAGTTCGTTCATGATTCCTGCTCTTCCGCCCGCCTCGGCCGGTTAACCGGCTTAACTTATCCTGTGGCAGGCTTTTGCGACAGTTCTCTGACAGGCTTTTGCGACAGTTTGATTTCATCGAACTTGCAAAGAGGTTTGATATGATCCAGATGCAGAAGAGACTGCGTTAAGGAGACGACGATGGCAGGCGGTTCCATTCCCCATTTCCAGAACGATGCGGGCCATCCGGCAATCGACATCGGGGTCAAGGAATTCATGTGCACGGGCGCCAACCCGCCTTTCGATCATCCGCACGTGTTTCTGGACATGGGCGACGACAATGAGAAAGTCTGCCCCTACTGCTCGACCCTCTACCGCTATTCGCCGAAGCTGAAGGCGACGGAAACGCTGCCGGCGGGCTGCCTCTACATCGACCAGGCCGCCTGACCTCCCGATCATGAGCGAGACGCGGTCCCGGCAGGTCGTGATTGCCGGGGCTGGCATCGCCGGGCTGACGTCGGCGATCGCCTTCGCCGAACGCGGCTACCCCGTGAGGGTGTTCGAACAGGCCAAGCGCCTCGAAGCGGCCGGCGCCGGCATCCAGCTCTCGCCAAACGCGACGCGCATTCTGCGCCGGCTTGGCGTCCTCGACACGCTTCTTGTCAATGCC
>NZ_JAPYKP010000147.1:0-15720 GCF_037179725.1 Mesorhizobium sp. Cs1321R2N1
GCTGATGGCGCTGGCCGAAACGGCTAACCAGGGCAAGACCGCGACGGATGCGTTCTCCGTGCTGCCGACAGCGCGTCCCGAGCCGACCAAGCCGGACGCCGTCAAGGCCGTGCTCGACGAGGCCAATGCCCAGGTCGGCACCGCCGACGAATATCAGGTGGCCTCGTTGGCCGAAGAACCGCGTTCGGCCTTCAACGATCCGTCTGGTGTCGATGCGGCCTCGCCGCGCCAGGCTGTTGCCGCCCGTCCTGCCGGTTCCGATCCGGTCGCCGCGATCGGCGCTGGTGTGAAGACGACCCGCAAGGAAGCCAGGGCCACCGTCCGCGACCAGAAACCCGGCCCCAGGGCCGTGGTGGTTGCCGCTGCTCCGCAGGCCGCCCGCTGGGCGCTGACCAGCGGCGAAAACGTTGCCACCGTTTCGAGCGCGACGACCGCGCCGGGTTACGCCTACAACATCGTGCATACGCCGCCGAGCGAGATCTATACGACTGGCTTCCAGGCGGGCAACCAGATGGCCGACGCCAACCGTTTCACCGGCAATGCCGTCAAGTTCCTGTCGGTCGCCCGCTTCCAGACCAAGTAAGCGAACAGTCAATCGGTAAAGCCGCGCCGGGGTGACCTGCGCGGCTTTTTTGTCGTGCTGCCGCAGCGCCGCTGTCGGCGCGATCACGCCAGTCTGACATTGCCGTGATCGTGGAACTGCCCAGGCCTTCAAGGGTTTCTCCGCTGTTCGTTCAAACCCGGGGATATCCATGAAGAACATTCTACTGGCATCGATCATTGCGCTGGCAACCGCTTCGGCGGCCATTGCTCCCACACAGGCAGCGACCGTTGTCGTCAAGACCAACGATCATATGCACATGATGAAGAAGCACTGTCGGACCAGAATGGTCACGACCTGGAAGCACCACCACAAGGTGGTAAGAGAGGTCAAGGTCTGCAATTGATCGGTTCGAAGCCGGTTCAAAAAGCCCGGTCGACGCAAGTCGGCCGGGTTTTTCGTGCCTCGGCGAAAGCCTTACTTCGCGAGTTTGCTCGCCGCGCGTGCGAGCGCCTCGATCTCGTCCCACTTGCCGGCCTTGACCATGTCGTCGGGCGCCACCCAGGAGCCGCCGACGCAGACGACGTTGGACAGGCTGAGATAATCGGCCGCGTTCTTGCCGGTGATGCCGCCGGTCGGGCAGAATTTGACGTCAGCCAGCGGCGAGGCGAAAGCCTTGAGCGAAGCGATGCCGCCGGACTGTTCGGCGGGGAAGAATTTCAGGAAGCGCAGGCCGGCTTCGCGCGCGGTCATGATCTCGCCGGGTGTGATGGCGCCGGGCAGCAGCGGAACCTCGCTGCCGGCGGCGGCAGCCAGAAGCTCGTGGGTGATACCGGGGCTGACGATAAATCGCGAACCGGCACCGGCGGCCTCATCGAACTGCTTGCTGTCCAGAATGGTGCCGGCGCCGACGATGGCCTCCTCGACCTCGCCGGCCACGCGACGGATCGCTTCGAGCGCATCCGCGGTCCTGAGCGTGATCTCGATCGCCGGCAAGCCGCCGCGCGCCAGAGCACGGGCCAGCGGCACCGCGTCGGCTACGTTGGCGATCCTCAACACCGGAATGACCGGCTGGCCATTCAGGAGCGACAGGAGTTTCTCGGTCTTGCTGGGCATCTGTCTCTCCTTGTCGAGGGCCGCATCGAGGGAATTTCAACCGATTAGCAGACAGGTATTGCCGTGTCCACGAAACCGGTCGCGGCGCGATGTCACGCGCTGCCGGGCAGCTTACGGGCTCTTTGCCGACAGGGCCATGACAGGCGCCGAAGTCCGTTTCGCCTTGAATCGGCTTTTACGAGCGTCTAGTGGCTCTGGCAATGACACCGTCCGCTCCATCCCAGCCCGTCCGCGTCGCCGCGCTCTACCGGTTTGCCCGGCTCGACGCCTTCGAGACGCTACGCGCGCCGCTCGCGGCCTTCTGCTGCGGGCGCGGCATCAAGGGCACGCTGCTTCTGGCGCATGAGGGCATCAACGGCACCGTCGCGGGCAGCGAGGAAGCGGTCGCCGCGCTGATTGAGCACATCGAAACGATCGACGGCCTGTCGGGTCTCGAGGTCAAGTACAGCACTGCCGAGGCCATGCCGTTCCACCGCATGAAGGTGCGTCTGAAACGCGAGATCGTCACCATGGGTGTCGAGACCATCGACCCGGCGACAAGCGCAGGCACCTATGTGGAGCCGGGCGACTGGAATGCGCTGATCTCGCAACCCGACACGATCGTCATCGATACGCGCAACGCCTATGAGGTCTCGATCGGCACCTTCAAGGGCGCGGTCGATCCGGCGACGGCGAGCTTTCGCGAATTCCCGGCCTGGGTGGAAGCGCACCGTGCGGATCTCGAAGGGCGCAAGGTGGCGATGTTCTGCACCGGCGGCATACGCTGCGAAAAGGCGACCGCTTATGTGAAGTCGCTCGGCTTCGAGGATGTGTTCCACCTCAGGGGCGGTATTCTCAAATACCTCGAGGAAATTCCAGCGGAGCAGAGCCTGTGGGAGGGCGAGTGCTTCGTCTTCGACGAGCGGGTTTCGGTGTCGCACGGCCTCGTGGAGGGCGACGCGGAACTCTGCCGCGCGTGCCGCCATCCGCTGACGGAGAGCGAGCTGGTGTCGCCGAAATATGACGCCGGGGTTTCGTGCCCGCACTGCTTCGATGCCCGCTCGGATGAAGACCGCGAGCGCTACGCAGAGCGCCAGCGGCAGGTCGAGCTCGCGCAAGCCCGGGGCAGGGGACCGCATATCGGATCCTGATGGAGGCGCGGGCCGGGCAAACCGGGGCCGTCTGTCATTGCAATGTCAAGCTTTGGGACCTACGTCTTCGGCGTCGAAACCTGCCCGTTCGGCCGGGCAAATCCTGGAGGCATTGATGTTCGATCCCAAGAAGCTTCTCGACGATCTGCTCGGCTCGCAAGTTCCCGGCACCAGCGGCACGGTCCGCGACAAGGCCGGGCAAGCGGTACAGATGGCCAAGGACAATCCGCTGGCCGCCGGTGCGCTGGCTGCCGTGCTGCTTGGGACCGGCGCCGGCCGGCAGGTGACGGGTGCCGCGGTGAAGCTCGGCGGCTTGGCCGCCATCGGTGGTCTCGCCTACAAGGCCTATCAGAACTACAAGGCCGGCAACGCACCGGAACAGGCGCCCCCCGCCGGCGAGCCGGAACTGCTGCCGCCACCCAAGGACACCGCCTTCCACCCGTCGCAGGCGCCGCAAGGCGAGGATGAGTTCACGCTGACCCTCGTGCGGGCGATGATCTCGGCGGCCAAGGCCGACGGCCATATCGACGACGAGGAACGCCAGAAGATCGCCGGCAAGCTCAACCTCGCCGGGATCGGCACCGATGCGGAAAAATTCCTGATGGCGGAGCTGGAGAGCCCGCTCGACCTCGACACGCTGGTGGCCGGCGCCAGGACCGACGCGCAGAAGCTCGAGCTCTATACGGCGTCGCGCCTCACCATCGACCCCGACACCCGCGCCGAGCGCGGTTATCTCGACCTGCTTGCCGGGCGGCTTGGCCTGCCGGATGCGCTGATCGACCATGTCGAGGCGACGGTTTCGGCGGCAAAAGTGCCCGCCGCCAAGGGTACGTCACCCAATCCGCAGAGGTAGCCCGGATTGGCACAGAGGCCTGGAGGCGTTTACCTTTCGTTAACTCAGGAAGCGCATCATTCTACACAGTCGGATCGGCTTTCCTCCTCCCAAGCCCGGTTCAGATCAGGGCGGTCGCCAATGACCGCCCTTTTTGTCGGCGCTTGCCGGCTTCCCTCCAAAGAAACGGGTTTCACTTTTCGAGGCATGTCCCGGTGGCCGCGCTTGCCATCGCCGCCATCATTTGCGATGCCTTCTCCACCCGAACCAAACTTGTAGATCAGGCGAGCACGCACAGCGCTGCCGGAGGACAACTGCCATGACCGAGCAAAAAACTGCCATCGTCACCGGCGCCGGCACCGGGATCGGCAGGAGCGTCGCCACGGCATTGCTCAAGGCAGGCTGGAACACGGTGTTCTGCGGGCGTCGCAAGCCGGTGCTGGATGCCGCGATCGCCGAGATCGGCCCGACCGACGCCAGGGCTTTGGCGGTTTCCTGCGACATCAGCAAGGCCGGCGAGGTCGACGATCTGTTCGAGACGGTGGCGGAGGCTTTCGGCCGCGTCGACCTGCTCTTCAACAATGCCGGCATGGGCTACAAGTCGACGCCCATCGACGAGATCCCGGTCGAGGTGTGGAACGATATCGTCGGCGTCAATCTCACGGGATCTTTCCTGTGCGCGCGCGCCGCCTTCGGCGCCATGCGCAAGCAGAAGCCGATGGGCGGCCGCATCATCAACAACGGCTCGGTGTCGGCTTATGCGCCCCGTCCGGGCTCCGTGCCCTATACGGCGACCAAGCACGCCATTACGGGGTTGACCAAGACGCTGGCGCTGGATGGCCGGCCCTATGACATCGCCTGCGGCCAGATCGACATCGGCAATGCGCTGACCGACATGGCGCAGCCGATGACCGTGGGCGTGCCGCAGGCCAATGGTTCGATCGCCGCCGAAGCGGTGATGGATGTCCAGCGCGTCGCCGATGCGGTCGTGCACATGGCCAGCCTACCGCTCGACGCCAACGTGCTGTTCATGACGGTGATGGCGACCAAGATGCCATTCGTCGGGCGTGGGTGAGCCGCGGGTGCCGGCAGGGCTTTCGCCGCCGGTCATTTGCCAACCAGCGGCACGCCGGGCTTGAAAAGCAAAATGGGCCTGATCTCGTAAACGGCGGTAGGATTGACGCGGCGCAGGTCGCGCGCGATGGCGATCGCATCGTCCGAGGTGGCGCAGTCGACGACATAGAGGCCGAGCAACTGTTCCTTGGTCTCGGCGAAGGGGCCGTCGACAATCATGCCGTCACCCGGGCCGCGCAGGGTGCAGGCATCCTGTGTTGCCCCCAGACGCGCGGACGGTCCAAGCGTGCCTTCCTCGTGAAGCCGGGTGTTTATCTTCAGCAACTCGGCCATCAGCGCCGCATCTTCCTGCGGCGTCATCGCCTTGATCGCGTCTTCCACGTGATAGGCCAGGATTGCATAGAACATCCGAGATTCCCTCATTTGGTCCTGATGCAGGGAAGTCGTAGCCGTTTTCCGCAAGCCCGCCCAGACTTGGCCATGCGACTCCCGACGCATCATGACATCGTCATCGCAGCCGGCGTGCCACGGCTACAGGACCAAATGAGGCTCACTTCGCCAGGAACGCCCCGATCCGCTCCAGCGCGCGCAGGATGTTCTCTTCGGAATTGGCGTAAGAGAGCCTGATATAGCCTTCGCCGAGAATGCCGAAATCGGGGCCGCCGATCAGCGCCACACCGGCCTCGTCGAGCAGCGCCGAGGCGAGCTTCTTGGCCTTCCAACCGGTCTTCGAGACATTTGGGAAGGCATAGAACGCACCCTTGGGCGTAATGCAGGAGACGTTTGGCAGGGCGTTCAGGCCTTCGACCACGATCTTCCGGCGGTTGTCGAAGGCGCGCATCATCTTGTCGACGTCGTCCTGCGGGCCGTCGATTGCGGCGATGCCGGCGAACTGGCTCGGCGCGTTGACGCAGGACCAGCAATTGACCGCCAGCTTGCGTACCTTGTCGTAGAGATGGCCGCCCTTGTCGCCGTTCGGCCAGATCGACCAGCCCATGCGCCAGCCGGTCATCGCCCAGGTCTTCGACCAGCCGTTGAGCACGATCAGCCGGTCGCGGATCTCGGGAAAGCCGAGCAGCGAGCAAGGCGTCTCGCCGTCATAGGTCATGACATCGTAGATCTCGTCGGAGAGGATGGCGACATCTGGGTGGTTCTCCAGCCCCTTGACCAGTTTTTCAATCTCGGCCCGGGGCGTGACGCCGCCGGTCGGGTTGGCCGGCGAGTTGAGGATCAGGAGCCTGGTCTTCGAGGTGATTAGCGCCAGCGTCTCTTGCGCCGAGAAAGCGAAGCCGTTCTCCTCGCGCATCGGCACGGGAATGGGGGTCGCACCGGTGAATTCGATCATCGAGCGGTAGATGGGAAAGCCGGGGTCGGGATAGAGGATCTCGGCGCCCGGTTCGCCAAACATCAGGATGGCGGCGAACATGGTCGGCTTGCCGCCGGGCATGATCATCACCGCCTCTGGCGAGATTTCGACGCCGGTGGTGGTCAGCGTGCGGCGCACCACCGCCTCGCGCGTGGCCAAAAGGCCATTGGCCGGCGTGTAGCCATGGTGGCCGTCACGCAACGCCTTGATCGCCGCCTCGACGATGTGCTGCGGCGTCTTGAAGTCTGGCTGGCCGATGCCGAGGTTGACGATGTCGCGACCCTGCTGGGCAAGTGCCGTTGCTCGCGCCAGCACCGCGAACGCATTTTCCTCGCCGAGACGGTCGAAGGCCGAAATCGTGTGGAGCATTTTTCCCGTCCCTGTGGTTCTTACTGTGCGGCAGCGTTTTTGTGAACGTCCGCTCGTAAAAGTCAACGGATTGGAGCTTTCGGTGTCGGAAAATCTCAAAGACTGGCAACCCCGTCCGCGCCCGGAGCACAAGGTGCTGGAGGGCCGCTATGTCAGGCTCGAGCCGCTGAGTGCCGCGAAGCACGGCGACGGCCTCTATGAAGCGTCTTCCGTAGCCGATGTCGACGGCCGCTTCGCCTGGCTGCCCGATTATCCGCCGGAAAACCGCGCCGCCTTCCAGCCCTGGCTGGACAAGGTGGAGGCCAGCGAGGATCCACTGTTCTTCGCGGTCATCGACAAGGCGAGCGGCAAGATCGCGGGACGCCAGACGCTGATGCGCATCGATCCGGCCTATGGCGTCATCGAGATAGGCAACATCTATTGGGGACCGCTCATCTCGCGCAAGCCGGCGGCGACGGAAGCGCAGTTCCTGTTCATGAAATACATCTTCGACGAACTCGGCTATCGCCGCTACGAATGGAAGTGCAACAACCGCAACGAGCCGTCGAAGCGCGCGGCGGAACGGTTCGGCTTCAAATTCGAGGGCATTTTCCGCCAGCATCTCATCGTCAAGGGTGAAAACCGCGACACCGCGTGGTATTCGATCATCGACAAGGAATGGCCAGCTCTGCGCAAGGCTTATGAAGCCTGGCTCGATCCTGCCAATTTCGACGCCGATGGCCAGCAGAAACGCCGCCTGGAGGATTTTCGCGCGGAATTCGGCGCCTAACGGGAGTTTGCCATTTGGCCCATACCCACGACCACGATCACGGCGCTGGCCATGTGCATGGCTCGAGCGACAAGAAGCGCGTGCTGATCGCGGCTTGCCTTACCGCCGGCTTCATGGTCGCCGAGGCGCTCGGCGGCCTGTTTACGGGGTCGCTGGCGCTGCTGGCCGATGCCGGCCACATGCTCGCCGACGCCATTGCGCTCGGCCTGGCCTGGTATGCCTTCCATCTGGCCGGCCGGCCGGCGACCGGCCAACTCACCTACGGCTTCGGCCGGATCAAGACGCTGGTGGCCTACACCAACGGCATCGCCATCTTCGTCATCGCGCTGTGGATTGTCTACGAGGCATGGAATCGCCTGCTGACACCTGCGCCGGTGCTGGGCGGTCCGATGCTGGGGGTGGCGATCCTCGGCCTGCTGGTCAATATAGGCTCCTTCCTGGTGCTGCATGGCGGCGATCGAGACAACCTCAACATGCGCGGCGCCATCCTGCATGTGCTTGGCGATCTGCTCGGCTCGGCCGCCGCGATCGTGGCGGCACTGGTCATCCTGGCGACCGGCTGGACGCCGATCGACCCGATCCTGTCCGTGCTGGTCTCGCTGCTGATCCTGTCCACCGCCTGGTCGCTGATGCGCGCCGCCGCCCACGTCCTGCTCGAAGGCGTGCCGCCAAGTCTCGACCGCGACCTGATCGCCGGGGATATCCAGACAACCGTCCAGGGCGTGCGCGAAGTGCACCATATGCATATCTGGTCGATCGACGGCACGAGCAGCATGGCGACCCTGCACGCTTGCCTTGACGAGGGGGTCGACGCGCATCAGGCGGTCAGCGCCATCAAGAAGCGGCTTGCCAGCGAGCACGGCATCAGCCATGCCACCGTGGAACCGGAATTCGGCCACTGCGCCGACGATGGCGACGGCCACGACCATAAGCACGGGCACGATGCGGCTCCGCATCACGGCCACTATCACTAGGCCCGCGATCGATGATCATTGATCGGACCTGCCTCAGGAGTTCTCCAGCTTTGAAACTCAGCCCGATGAACGATCGCTCCGGTCCGGCATGATGGACCGCGACACGCGCAATGCGGCCATCGCGGCGGTCTGGATCATGCTTCTGTTCGGTATTGCCGCTTTCTACCTGCCGACCGTGATGTTGGCACTCGGCAACTATTCGACCGTGCTGGCGGGTATCTTCGGCACCGCCTTCGTGCTGGCGTTCTTCTTGGTGTTCTGGCTGCGCGCGCGCAGCCAGCGCAAAAATCGGGACAAGTAAGGGATATCGGACATGCGCATTCTGATCACTGGCGCGGCGGGCATGGTCGGCCGCAAACTCATCGCCCGGCTGGCCAAGGACGGCACGCTGCGCGGCAAGAAGATCACCGCGCTCGATCTGCACGACATCGTGCCGCCGCAGGCGCCAGCCATGGACGGCGTCAGCGTCGCACCGCACACGGGTGACCTTGCCGAAGCAGGCGCCGCGGAAAGCCTGGTTGCGTCGCGGCCCGATGTCGTCTTCCACCTCGCCGGCATCGTGTCGGGTGAGGCGGAAGCGAATTTCGAACTCGGCTACCGCGTCAACCTCGACGGCACGCGCGCGCTGTTCGACGCCATCCGCCTGGCGGGGTTCGCGCCGCGCGTCGTCTTCACCTCGTCGATCGCGGTGTTCGGCGCGCCGTTCCCGGATGTCATTCCGGACGAATTCCACCCGACGCCGCTGACCTCCTACGGCACGCAGAAACAAATGAGCGAAGCGCTGCTCGCCGATTATTCCAGACGCGGCTTTTTCGACGGCATCGGCATCCGGCTGCCGACGATCTGCGTGCGGCCGGGCAAGCCGAACAAGGCTGCCTCCGGCTTCTTCTCGGGCATTATCCGCGAACCGCTGAGCGGGCAGGAGGCGATCCTGCCGGTGCCGCGCTCGGTGCTGCACACCCATGCCAGCCCGCGTTCGGCGGTGAATTTCCTGATCCACGCGGCTGGCATTGACGGTGCCGCCGTCGGGCCGCGCCGCAACCTGACGATGCCGGGCGTCGCCGTCACCGTCGGCGAGCAGATCGAGGCGCTGGAACGCATCGCCGGATCGAAGGCGGCAAGCCTGATCCGCGAGGTGCCCGACGAGACAATCTGGGCGATCGTTAAGGGCTGGCCGACCCGGTTCGAGGCGCGGCGGTCAAGGGAGCTTGGCTTCAGCGCCGAGAAAAGTTTTGACGAGATCATCCGCGTTCATATCGAGGATGAGCTGGGCGGCAAGATCGCCGGTTAGGCGTCGCGGCGCCTATCCCGTTCCAATGGGTTGGATAGGTCTAGACGCTGCCCGTCAGGCTCGCTGACAGCAACAGCAGTCCAAACAGGAATACGAAGGCCGCGCCGCCGATCTCGACGATCGAATGGATGCGGTTGCCCATGCGGCCGTCGCCGGCGAAATACACCGCCCAGTTCTTGGCTGTCACGGCCAGCGTCGCCAGCGCCGAAACGGTGATGGCGGTTCCAATCGACATTGCCAGCACCGACAGCAGGCCGCCGAGCCAGAGCCCGTTGAGAAGCGCGAAGCTCAGCACGATCAGCGCGCCGGAGCAGGGGCGGATGCCGACCGCCGCCACCGCCGACCATGCCGTGCGCCAATCGAAGCGGTCGCCGGACAGCATCGCCGGATCGGGCGCATGCGAGTGACCGCAGGTTTCGCAGACCTCGCCGCCGGCGTGGTCGTGATGCGCATGATCGTGCGCGCTATGGTCGTGCCCGCCATGGTCGTGATGATCGTGCGAATGGCCATGCCCATGGTCGTGATCGTCATGCGCGTGAAGTGCATGGGAATGAGCGTGCGCAGCTTGGTCGTGGGCGCCATGCGAATGGCCGCCGGCATGAGAATGGCCCGCGTGGGAATGACCTGCGTGAGCCGCCGACAGGCTGTAGGCCGGCCCCTTGCCAAACAGGCGCAAAACGGAAGGACCGAGCTTGCGCCACAAAAGCCAGGCGCCAAAGAGGGTGACCAGGGCAAAGCTCATGATCTCCATGAACCAGGCCGCATCGGTCATGGAGATGGTGGTGCCGCGCAGGACGAAATAAGCAAGCAGCATCACCAGGATCGCCGTCAGGCCCTGCAGCAGCGCCGAGACGAAGGACAACAGGATGCCGCGCTTCAGCGCCACTTCGTTTGCAACCATGTAGGAGGAGATCACCGCCTTGCCATGGCCGGGGCCGGCGGCGTGGAAAATGCCATAGGCGAAGGACAGGCCGATGAGCACCCAGAGCTTGCTGTTGTCCTGGCGCATCGCCTTCATGGCTGTCGCCAGCGCGCGATAGAATTCCTGCTGTCTGAGATTGATCCACATCAGGATATGGGCGAACGGACCGGTGGTCGGCGCCATGCCGTCATTGACGCCGATGCCGAGCGAACTCTGGGCGTGCGCGGCATTGGCGAAATGCATCACGGCAAAAGCGATGGCCAACAGGCCGAATGCCAAACGCAGGGACGGTTTCGAACAGTTCCCGATCAGGTTCACCGGATCTATCCTTCTGGCTGGCAGGTCAGTTCGAGCTTGGTGGCAAAGATCTTACTCATATCGGTGCCTGTCGGATCGTTGAAGAAAGCATCCGTCAGGGTCTTCTGGTTTTCCTTGATCGCCTCGTCAGGGTCCGGCCGGATGACCTTGCTCGTGCAATTCGACGGCAAGCCCTCGACGGTGATGTTGGAATCCTCGGTGAAGTCGATCGCCGTGTAGAAGGTCGGATCGTAGACACCGATGTCGACCGTGCCGGTCAGCTTGATCGGCACCTTGGGTTCGGACTCGAACAGGATGATCAACTGGTCGTTGTCGAAATTGGCCATCAAATGCGGCGGCGGCACCATCGTCACGTCCTTGCCGTTCTGCGTGACGAGCTGGAAATAATTGAACTCGGCCAGCGAGGCATGAACGGTATCGGCGACCTCCTTCAGCTCCTTGTCGTCAAGCTTCAGGTCGGAGTTCTTATCGAACTCCATCATCACCGTACTCGAAAACAGGTCGTCGAAGCGCCACAGATGACGCAACGCTTTCACACTTTGGTGATCCGGGGACAGGATCACGTCGAGGCGTGCCTCGGCGAAGACGTGCGGATGCACCTGGGCGGGTCCTGTCACGGCAAAGGTCGCCGCCAAGGCCGAAGCCAGCATGATTGCGTGCCGTTTCAAATGCATTCGCGGTCGCGATTCCCTTGGCGTTCGGAGAGAGTTGTCGAAGGTTACCAGAAAGGGGGCGAAATTGGGACCGCCAGTGCGTGTCGCCCAAAAGTGCGAAGCGGTTTTGGGACTACGACACGCACACTGAAGCGGGGTCAGGCGCTCTCGCGGGTCCTGAACCACTGCACCAGGAAATCGACGAAAACGCGCACCTTCGCCGGCAGATAGCGGCGGTGTGGATAGACGGCGAAGATGCCGCCGCCCGACAGGATGCGGTCGTCGAGCACCGCCATCAATTGGCCGCTCTTGAGGTCGGGCGCGGCGATGAAATCCGGCAGGATGCAGAATCCAAGCCCCGACAAGGCCGCGGCGCGCGCCGCCATCGGGCTGTTGACCTCGATCGGGCCCGACACGGCGATGCTCACCGGATCGCCATTGTCGCCCTTGAACGGCCAGTTGTTCAGGCCGCGGCCATTGGTGTCGACGATGCAGGGCATGTGGCCGAGATCCTGGGGCCGTGTCGGCATGCCATGCCTGGCGATCAGTTCGGGAGAGCCGCAAAGCTTGATCGAAAACGGCGCCAGCCGTCTGGCGATCAGCGACGAATTCTCCAGCCGCGAGATGCGCACCGCGAGGTCGAAGCCTTCCTCGACCAGATCGACGAAGCGGTCGTCGAGCTGGATGTCGAGCACGATGTCGGGATATTGCTTGGCGAAGTCGATCAGCGACTGGCCGATCGGCGCGTCAGCGAAGGTGCGCGGCGCCGACAGCTTGATCCGGCCGCGCACGTCGCCGGAGGACTCGCGCACGGCGTCGGCCAGGCTGTCGACCTCGCGCACGATCTCCGAGGCGCGACGGTAATAGGTGTGGCCGGCCTCGGTCATCGAGAACTGGCGCGTGGTGCGGTTGAGCAGCAGCGCACCGAGTTCGTCCTCCAGCTCGCGCACATATTTCGACAGCAGCGCCTTGGAGCGGCCGATCTTGCGCGCCGCCGCCGAAAAGCCCTCGGCCTCGACGACATCGATGAAGGCGCGCATGCGGGTCAGTGTATCCATTGCTCAGGCTCTTTGTGCTGCGTCGAGAAGTTTTCGGCCGAGCCGTATCAGGGCTAGGTCGCTGCCGGAAGGGCCAAGCAGCGACAGGCCAAAAGGAGCACCGGCGACCGAGCCGATCGGCAAGGTGATTTGGGGAAAGCCGGAGAGCCCGGCCAGGCACAGAAGATGCAAGGCGCGCTCGCGATATGCCTGGAACTGCTCGGGTGTGCTGCCTACGTATGGCGCCGGGCCTGGCACCGTCGGCAGGACAAGGAAGCCGTCCTTGCCGAGCAGGGCGCTCAGTTCGCCGCGAAAGGTCAGCCGGCGCACTTTTTCGGCCTGAGCCGTCCGGTCGTCGACGGCACGGCCGAAGCCGAACCGTTCCTCGACCCCGGGGCCAAGATCGCGCTCGCCGCTGGTGATCCATTCGCCATGTACCGCCCAGGCCTCCCTGGCCTGCAGCCGGCGAAAGCACCAGTAGAGTTCATCCGGGGGAGAGCTGAAGCGCGTCGTCGGCGTCGCCGGCGTGCCGAAAACCACGCTCGCCAGCGCCTTCATTCCCGCATATTCGGCGAGTGCCGGCCGGGCCACCATTTCGTCCAGCCAGCCGAGCGTCAGCGGGCGGTCGAGCGCATGCTGGTGCGCGTCGCGGCCGAGCAGCAGCTTGGCGACTGTCTCGTAGGTTTCGATGTCGTCGGCGAACCAGCCGAACGTGTCGAAACTCGGCGCCAACGGCATGGTGCCCTCGAGGGAAATGCGGCCATGCGTGGTGCGGAGCCCGATCAGCCCGCAGAAACTCGCCGGCGCGCGGATCGAACCACCGGTGTCGGACCCCGTGGCGATGTCGGCCAGCCTGCCCGCAACCGCCGCTGCCGACCCGGACGACGAGCCGCCGGTGACACGGTCGGGAGCCGCGGGGTTCACCGGAAACGGAAAATGCGCGTTCTGGCCGAACAAAGCGAAGGCGAGCTCGTCGGTCTGGGTCTTGCCGACGAAACGCGCGCCCGCGTCGAGAATCATCTGCACGGCGGGTGCCGTGCGCGAAGCGGCGTGGCCTTCGGCGAATTTCCGCAAATTGCCGCAACCGGTGCGGTAGCCGGCAACATCGTAAATGTCCTTGACGGCCAGCCGCAGGCTGGCAAGGGGGCCAAGCTCGGCATGCGCCACCGGCATCTGGCGAAGATCGAGAAAGGCGTTGAAGGGGCCGCGCGTGCCTGTCATCGTTCGATATCCGGATACGGTTGCGCCAACATTGTTCGATGCCAGAAATTTTACAACCTGGGATACGATTTTTATTGATTGTGAAATGCTTCGCCCCTATATCGCGCTTGCCCAAAGTCGCACGTGCCTGTGGGTGTCCGCCGATCCTCGAATGGTGAGGGAAATCGGTAAGGTAACTGGAGCCAACCCCTCCAGTCGGTTTAGCGGCCAACCGCCAGACCGAGGACACCTTGAAGCAACGACGGTGCGGGCCTTTCTGGTTCTCTGCCGGTTGTCCAAAGACCGGGGTTACTGAAGAGGCACACCTTCATTGCCGGCAGTGCGGAACGGGGTTCTCCCAATCCAAGCCAAGGCAGACAAAGCGAACCGAAGCCGGGCAAGGCCAAGGTTCATCGCCGCGAGACGGCGTTTCATGGTTCCGGGGTCTCCACCGGCTGGTTCCATGGATTTTCCGTCCCGCCTTTGTTTGACCGCGTGTTCGCGAGGCCGACAGCCCGTGTCCGCACCCCTGTGCGCGCCGAAAGGCGCGATGGAGAAACCCGATGGCTACACAGCGCATCCTCGACTTCCTCGCCACCCGACGTCCGTCCGGCCCCTGCCTCGTCGTCGACCTCGACGTCGTGCGGGACAATTTCCGCGCCTTCGAGAAGGCTCTGCCCGATTCCAAGATCTACTATGCGGTGAAAGCAAACCCGGCGCCGGAAATCCTGCGCCTGCTTGCTGCGATGGGCTCGTCCTTCGACACCGCTTCCGTTGCCGAAGTCGAGATGGCGATGGACGCCGGCGCGCCGGCGGACCGCATCTCCTTCGGCAACACCATCAAGAAGGAGCGTGATATCGCACGCGCCTCCCAGCTCGGCATCAAGCTGTTCGCGGTCGACTGCGTCGAGGAGGTCGAGAAGATCGCCCGCGCCGCTCCAGGCGCCCGCGTGTTCTGCCGCGTGCTGACCGATGGCGAAGGCGCCGAATGGCCGCTGTCGCGCAAGTTCGGCTGCGTGCCAGCGATGGCCGTCGACGTCCTGCGCCATGCCAAGGGTCTCGGCCTCGACGCCCACGGCGTGTCGTTCCATGTCGGCTCGCAGCAGACCGACCTGACCGCATGGGACCGTGCGCTGGCCGACGCCAAGAAGGTGTTCGCGACACTCGCCGAAGAAGGCATCGTGCTCAAGATGGTCAACATGGGCGGCGGCTTCCCGACGCGCTATTTGCGTGACGTGCCGGCGGCGCAGGCCTATGGCCAGGCGATCTTCTCGGCGCTGCGCAAGCATTTCGGCAACGCCATTCCCGAGACCATCATCGAGCCAGGCCGCGGCATGGTCGGCAATGCCGGCGTCATCAAGTCGGAAGTCGTGCTGATCTCGAAGAAGGCCGACAACGACAATGTGCGCTGGGTGTTCCTTGACATCGGCAAGTTCGGCGGTCTGGCCGAGACGATGGACGAGGCGATCCGCTACCCGATCGTCACCGCGCATGACGGCACCGAGACCGCGCCTTGCGTGCTCGCCGGCCCGACCTGCGATTCGGCCGACGTGATGTACGAGAAGACACCATATCCGCTGCCCCTGTCGCTGACCATCGGCGACGAGGTGCTGATCGAAGGCACCGGCGCCTACACGACCACCTATTCGGCGGTCGCCTTCAACGGCTTCGAGCCTCTCCGATCCTACGTGATCTGACGGCTCGCTAGAGCTGTTCAGATCATCCCAGGTGGGCGCCCGTCGCCCGCTTGGGCTCGCCTGTGGAACAGATCTCCGCTCGCCAGGGATTGCGGAAATGGAAATGTCAGTTGAAATCGTAGCTCATGCGCCGGCCTTCGCAATGGTCGCCGAAACTGTTGCCGACGTGGCGGCGCGCGAAGCCTTGCTCGATCGTGCCATGGGGCCGAAGCGCAAGACCAAATCGTCGGAGAAGTTGCGGCGCGGCCGCCGGCCCTCGGAGGGCCTGGCCTTCGTCGCGCGCGATGCCTCGGGCGGCTTGGCCGGCACGGTGCGGCTATGGGACGTCACACTGGGCGAGGGCGGTCCGGCGCTGCTGCTTGGCCCGCTCGCCGTCAACCCGTCGCTCAAGTGTGCCGGCATCGGTTCGGCGCTGATGCGCCATGCCATTG
>NZ_JAPYKP010000148.1:0-15563 GCF_037179725.1 Mesorhizobium sp. Cs1321R2N1
CGCGTCAGGGCCGAGCGCGCGCGCGCAGCCGCCGCGCTTGCCGCCCTTGGTTTCCGGGTTGCGCCGTCGCAAACAAACTTCCTGTTCTTTGACTGCAAGGGCGACAGTTCGAGACTTGCCGCCGGTCTCCTGAAGCAAGGGATCATCGTCAAGGCATGGCGCGAGGCCGGCTACGAGCACTACCTGCGCGCCACCATCGGGTTGCCGGCTGACAACGACCGGCTGATCGCAGCACTTCAAGAAATGGTGGCGAGATGACCGGCCTCGCGTCTCCAAGGCAAGTGAACTCGACCGACCAGGCGGTGCCGCCGTCGATTGTCGACGCGATCCGCGATGTCGTCGGTGCGGCGAATGTGCGCACCGGAGAGGATGCCGGGGCGATCGACCTTGGCTCGAATGGCGCGGATTGTGACGCCGGCATCGTCGTTGCGCCTTTATCGACCGGTGAAGTCGCGGCGGTGGTGCGCATCTGCCGCCAGAACGAGATCCCGATCGTGCCGCAAGGTGGAAAGACCGGCCTGGTCGGCGGCAGCGTTTCGCGGCCAGGCGAGGTCGTGCTTTCGATGACGCGCATGAACCGCATCGAGCGGCTCGATCCTGTCGAACGCGTGGCCGTCGTCGGCGCCGGCGTCACTCTTGAAGCGCTGCAAGAGGCCGCGCGCGAATACCGGCTGGAGCCGGGCATCGATCTCGCGGCGCGCGGATCGGCGACAATCGGCGGCATGGTGTCCACCAATGCCGGCGGCGTGATGGCCTTTCGCAACGGCGTCATGCGCCATCGCTTGCTTGGCCTCGAGGCCGTGCTGGCCGACGGATCGGTCTATTCCGATCTTACGCGGGTGGTGAAGAATTCCGCCGGCTACGATCTGAAGCACCTCTTCATCGGCGCCGAGGGCACGCTCGGCGTCATCACCCGCGCGGTGGTCAAGCTCGACCCTTTGCCGCGAGCCAGCGCCACCGCGCTATTCGGGTTGCCGTCGGTCGAGGCCGCTCTGCGGACTATTCGCCTGGCACTTGAATCGGATGCCGGGCATCTGCGTGCGGCGGAAGCGATGTGGAATTCGTATTTCGGTCTGGCCGCTGCCGCGCATGAATGGTCCGAACCTGGCGTGCCGCTCGACCACCCGCTGTTCCTGCTGCTGTCCCTTGGCGGCGCGCGCGAAGAGGCGCTGCGCGAGGATTTCGAGCGGATTTATTCGGAAGTAATGGAGCACTATCCCGAAGCGACCGGCATCGTTGCCGCCTCGCGGCGGCAAGAGGACGATTTGTGGCGGCTGCGCGAGGACACCAGCGTGCTCTACCGTGCCCATCCCCATGCGCCTTCCTTCGACGTGTCGGTGCCTCTGTCGGAAATTGCAGTCTACCTTGAGAGGATTCTGCCTGGGCTCGCTGCGATCGAACCGGGTCTCGCGCCCTATGTCTTCGGACATCTGGCCGACGGGAATCTGCACATCATCTTAAACCGAAAGGGCCCGCTTGGCCTTGACATGGCGGAGGCTGTCGAGGGCGTCCTGTATCAACAACTGCGGCAAATTGGCGGTTCCTTTTCCGCCGAGCACGGTGTTGGGTCGAAACGCATCCATTCGCTGCTGGCGACGGCGGACCCGACGAAGCTCGCCGTGATGGAGCGGGTGAAACGAGTGCTGGACGATCAGTCGGTCATGAACCCCGACAAGGTGCTTCCCTGCGACGCCTGGTTCGTCCGGTCCTCCAGGCCGTCTCATTCCGGCAGCGAGCGCCGATTGCCCTTCAAGAACGTGAGCGACCTCACCGATGAGTAACCCCATGCCGGAACCACAGGGAATGAACGGATTGACCGCCAGCCATCCAGTGGGATCGACGATGCCCCATGACGAGCCGGCCCCGGCCTATGCCTGTGATTTCGGCGCCTTGCGTCAAGAATTTCGCCAAGCAGCCGAGCGGGCGGGCGCGGAACTGTCTGAATATGTCCATCCGCTGAACGGGCCTGATGGCGGGGCGCTGGCGACGGATGTGGCACTGCTTGGCCGTCGCGATGCGCGCAAGCTGATCGTGCTCATCTCCGGCACGCATGGTGTCGAGGGGCCGTTCGGCTCGGCCTGCCAGACCGCCTGGCTCGGCCAGAAGAACCCGCGGCGCTTGCCTGATGACACGGCAATCCTAGCCATTCACCTCATCAATCCGTGGGGCACCGCGTGGTCGCGGCGTGTCAACGAAGACAATGTCGATCTCAACCGCAACTTCATCGACTGGTCTTCGACTATCCCGGTCAACAACGGCTATGCCGGCCTGCACGACGCCGTGGCATACCGCGAATGGGAGGGGCCGGACCGCGTAGCGGCCGACGAGAAGCTGGCCATGGCGCGCAGGAGGCTTGGACATGCCGGGCTGGCGGCGATCGTCGAGGCCGGCCAGTATGAGTTCGCCGACGGGATGTTCTATGGTGGCGGCGGCCCGGTCTGGTCGAACAGGACGCTAAACGAAATCCTGAAGACCTTTGCCCGCGAGGCGCGTCAAGTCATCGTCTTTGATCTGCACACGGGGGCGGGCCCCTACGGCTATCCGGCGCTGCTTTCGGTGGCGAGTTCCGAGCATGACGGTCTTGCGTGGGGCAAATCCATTTTCGGGCCGGCGCTGTCGACCGTGCTGACCGGCCCCGGCGCCAAGACAGGCACCGGCATCGCCGCGACGGCGACCGGCTATGTCTCCGACGCCGTCCGCAAGGCAATGCCGAACGCGCGCGTGCTGCCGCTTGTCGTCGAATGCGGCACGCTGGACGGCCCGGCGGTCATGGAAGCGGTGCAGGCCGACAACTGGCTGCATCTGTTCGGCAAGCTCGACTCGCCACTGGGCAAGCGGATCCGGGACACGCTGCGCTCGGCCTTCATTCCGGTCGATCCGGATTGGCAGCGCACCTGCCTGTCGAGCAGTCTGCGCTATTTCGACCGTGCACTGGCCGACCTGCGGACCGTGGCGTTGGACGAGACCACCGGGAGCGAACGGATACCGCCAACGGCTCGCGCCGTTGTGGTGGTCGATCCGGTGTCCGCCGACGAGGCGAAGACCACGACGCCGGCCGTGCAGATCGACGAGCTTCACAAGAGCTTCGGCTCGCTTCTGGTGCTGAAGGGCGTCAATCTCACCGCTCACGCTGGCGAAGTCATTTCCATGATCGGCTCGTCAGGTTCGGGCAAGAGCACGTTCCTGCGCTGCATCAACCTTCTGGAACAGCCGGACGGCGGCAAGGTGACCATCGACGGCGAACTCATCAAGATGAAGCCGCTGTCCAACGGCCGTCTCGGGCCGGCCGACATGGCGCAGGTCGAACGCATTCGCGCCCGCGTAGGCATGGTGTTCCAGAACTTCAATCTGTGGCCGCACATGACGGTGGTGGAGAACATCATCGAGGCGCCCCGGCATGTGCTGAAGGAGCCGCGCGAGAAAGCCATCGAACACGCGCTCGCGCTGTTGAAGAAAGTCGGGCTCGCCGACAAGCACGCCCATTATCCCGGTCAGTTGTCCGGCGGCCAGCAGCAACGGGCTGCGATCGCCCGCACGCTGGCGATGCGGCCCAAGGTCATCCTCTTCGACGAACCGACTTCGGCGCTCGATCCCGAGCTGGTCGGTGAGGTGCTGCGGGTGATCCGTCAATTGGCGGAGGAGGGCAACACCATGATCCTCGTGACGCACGAGATGCAATTCGCGCGCGAGGTCTCCCACAAGGTTCTGTTTCTCCACCAGGGAAAGGTGGAGGAAGAGGGTGCACCAGCGGAGCTGTTCGGCAGCCCGCGCTCGGAGCGTCTACGCCAATTCCTGGCACGGACGCTGTGAGGAAGCCGCATCCTCGAAGCGTCCGGTTCGCACCGGACAACGGCAATGAAGATCAACAACAAGGGGAACTGATATGAAACTGAAAGTCTTGACGCTGCTCGCGTGTCTAGCGGGAAGCATGGGCAGCGCATTGGCAGCCGAAGGCGAGCTGTCCATTGGTACCGAAGGCGCCTACCCGCCATGGAGCATGTCCGATGCCAACGGCAACGTCACCGGCTTCGACGCCGATGTCGGCGCCTTGCTGTGCACGAAACTCGCGGTGACCTGCCATTTCGTCGTGCAGGCCTTCGATGGGCTGATCCCGGCGCTGAAGGCCAAGCGCTTCGACGTCATCATCTCGGGTATGTCAATCACCGCCGACCGCAAGAAGGAGATCAATTTCAGCGTCGGCTATGCCGAACTGGCCAACATGTTCGTCGCGGCCAAAGGTTCTGATCTGGCCGCCATCACCGATGTCGACACGCTGCTGAAATCGCTCGATGGCAAGAAGGTCGGCGTGCAGGCCGGCACGACCCACGCGCATTTCCTCGAGAAGCGTGCGCCGAATGCCGACCTGAAAACCTACGATACACTCGACCAGATGCAGATCGACCTGGCGAGCGGCCGTATCGACACCGCTTTCGCCGATCAATCCGCCTTGCAGGATTTTCTGGGCAAGCCCGATGGCAAGAACTTCCAGCTGATAGGCGTTGAGATCAAGAGCACGTTCGATCCGACGCTTGGCGAGGGCATCGGCGTCGGTATTGCGCAGGAAAACACCGAACTCAAGGCCAAGATCGACAAGGCGCTTTGCGAGTTGATCGCAGACGGCTCGGTCGGCAAGGCCAGCCAGAAATGGTTCAAGACGGACATTTCCCGGCCCTGCAAATAACGCCTTGGAATTCTGGCATGCGCCCGGACAGCCGGGCGCATGCGTCTCATTGGCACGACAGACTAAGGCAACTCAGATGGAATTCGGTCTCTGGCAGGTTTGGGAAGCGGGTTGGGTGACCGCCATCCTGCGTGGCGCGTCGATCACAATCCTTGTGGGTTTAGTCAGCATGGCAGCCGGTCTGGTAATCGGCATTGTCTGCGGGCTGATCAAATGGGCCCGGATATTTCCGCTTTCGCTGCTCGTTGATGCCTATACCTCGCTGGTGCGCGGCGTGCCCGAACTGCTCATTATCTACCTGCTGTTTTTCAGCTCGGTTGAATTCGTGACCAAGGTCGTGACTGCGTTCGGCTATGCCGGCGTCGCGGAGAGCGGCTATGCATTCGTCATCGCGGTCATCGCCATCGGCGCGATCTCCGGCGCCTATTCGACCGAGGTTGTACGCGGGGCTCTGGGCGCGATCCCGGACGGGCATATCGAGGCCGCTCGCGCGCTAGGCCTGTCGGGCGCCCGGATCTTTCGCCGCATCATCGCCCCGCAGATGCTGCGCATCGCTGTTCCCGGCATCAACAATGTCTGGCAGACGACGATCAAGGACACCGCGTTGGTTTCCGTGGTCGGCCTTCAGGAGTTGATGCGCATTTCCTTCATCGGCGCGAACTCCACCCGCCATCCGTTCATCTTCTACCTGATTGCGGCGGTGGTTTATCTCGCCATCACGCTTGTAAGCCAGGCCGGCTTCGACGGGATCGAACGCCTGCTCAGGCTACGGACGAGAAAAGCAGTATGATAGAACTCATCCAGCTTGCAGTTCCCGTTCTGCTCAAGGGCCTATGGGTCACAGCCGCACTGACTTTCGTTTCGGTGCTGATCGGCTTCAATCTCGGTCTCGGACTGGCGCTCATGCGGCTGTCGTCGAACTGGCTCCTGTCGGGCTTCGCCAAATATTACAGTACCGTCTTTCGCGGGACTCCGCTGCTGGTGCAGATCTTCCTGTTTTACTACGGGCTCGGCCAGCTTTCCCTTGTCAAGGACAACGCGGCTTTGTGGTGGGTGATCAGCGACGGATCGCGCTGCGCCGTCCTGGCGCTTGCTTTGAACACGGCTGCCTATACATCCGAAATCCTGCGCGGCGGATTGATGTCCGTTCCGGTCGGTCTCGTCGAGGCGGCTCAGGCGTGCGGCATGTCGCGCATGCTGCGTTTCCGGCGCATCGAGTTCCCGCTCGCCATCCGCCAGGCGCTGCCGGCCTATGGCAACGAGCTTATCCTGGTCGTCAAGGGGACCAGCCTTGCCTCGACAATCACCGTGCTCGAAATCACCGGCTATGCCAAGCGGCTGATGAGCCAGACCTTCGCGATCTTCGAGATTTTCGCCATTGCCGGAGTGCTCTACCTGGTGATCAATCTGCTGCTGATCGCGATTATCCGTTCCATGGAGCGTTTTCTAATGAGGCATGAATCCTCCTCTGGCCAGAAATCGACCGCACTCAAATCGATCTGACGTGGTTTCATGACGCGTCTGGTGCTGGTTCTTCCCGATGCGCTGCAAGGCGATGGTCTTCGATCATCGTCAAATCCACCTCGCGCGGCAAAGGATTGGGTGCCTTGTTGATGGGGACAGCGTTGAACGATCCGGCACTCGTCAACGTCAAGCACCGCGACAGCTCTACTGTCTGGAAGACATGTGCCCTTCTATGAAAAATGGGGGTTCACGGCGGATCTGCCGGGCCTTTATTTTCATGAGGAAATCCATTCAACGCTCGGGATTGCCTTTCGTCCACATTCGGGACCACCCGCGTGCCCGTTTTCTACGGTCCGGTGAAGGAGATCGCAGTCGCGAGCAGCGCGCTTTCAAGCCGAGGGACGTTTTATGCGCCGTCTAAAATGGTCCACGTCGTGAGTTTCCATGGCGAAGGCGAGGTCGGCGACGGGATCGTCGGCGGTGTCGCCCATATGAGGATGCAGGCCCAATCTGATAAGGGTCCGCATGGATTATATTGCGAAATCCGGGTCCGAGACGCTGCGATCAGAACGATCATCGCTTATATTTTTCAGCCAGTTAATCAGATTTTGGTAACGGGAGAGGCTACCGCCTTTCCGCCACGCATCTACTTGGTGAAACCGCGTGCTGACAGAGCGGCTGGACCGGTTTGAACGCGCCGACGGCAGCGAGATCGGAAGGATGGCTCTTATGGGAGTCTACGAAATCGAAGGAGATCACATTGTCGCTTGGGGCGACTATTTCGACGTCAACGCGGTTTCAAAACTCGCCGCAGGATGACGCGTCGATCATTCCCTCCGCATCGCCGGCGCGGGCGCCATGCCGTTTTCGTCATCATCGGTGAATGCCCGCCCGACCTGGCGATATCGAAAGCGGTGCGGAGGACGCCTTCTTAGCTCATCACGAAGATGGATCATATCGTGACACTTCCCCAGGTATCGCCACCCTGCGAACTGAGTGACAGGCCACTCAGTTCGCAACTAGAACTTATGAAGGCAGCGATGCGGCGCCTTCGGTCAGCCGTTCAGCATCCTACCGCCATCGACAATCATTTCCGAGCCGATGGTCCATGCCGATTCATCAGAGGCGAGATAGGTGACGGCCTTGGCGACCTCTTCCGGTGTGCCGAAACGACCAAGCGGGATGGACCCTGCGATATCCTTGTTGACCTGTGCGCGATAGGCGTCCGGAATGCCCAGCTTATCGTAAAGCGGTGTCTCGACCGGGCCGGGGCTTACTGCATTGACGCGAATGCCGCGATCCATGAGCTCGCTGGAGAGCGTCTTGGATAGGTTGAGAAACGCCGCCTTGGTGGCGGCATAGACGGACGACCTGGCGGCGCCAACATGGGCGTTGATCGAGGTGTTGAACACCACCGAGGCCGGATTTGCGAAGACGGGCAGGAGCGCCTGCATCAGGAAATAGGGACCCTTCACATTAATGGCGAAAGACTGATCGAAGGCTTCTTCTGTCCAGGCCTCGATCGGCTGCCAGACCGAAACGCCGGCATTGAGGAAGGCCACATCCAACTGGCCGAAATGCTCCTTGGCCGAATGGGCCAGCTTCTTTTGCGCGTTCACGTCCGAGCTATTGGCCCGCAGCACTGGAACGTCCGAACCAAGTTCGGCCTTTGCTCTTTCGATAGAGTCAGGAATTATTGCCAGTGACCATGACGCGCGCGCCCTCGGTCAAAAATTGTTTGGCTGTCTCCAGGCCAATGCCCGAAGTGCCACCAGTGATAAGGGTGCGTTTTCCGTTGAGGCGATTCATGTGATTCCGTTCCTTGCAATTGGCTCGATGAAGCTGGCAATTGACTTTCAACTCGCGACCGATCGGTGGATTTCCTGATGATGAGTTAAGTCACTTAGTTCCTCATACAGGGGCGCGCAGATGGATGTCAAGTTAAGTCACTTACCTTGATTTCTGGCCAGCTTGTGCCTATCTGGTGAGCTTACACCCACAAAGAAGGCGCAAGGGCTTCAGGAAACGGGCGATGACAGGCGAGACATATCAAGATCGGGTCAAGGAGGAGAAGCGCGTCGCTTCAGTCGCAGCGGCCACCAAGCTCTTCTTCGAACAAGGTTACGGAGCAACTTCACTTCAGCAGATTGCAAAACTTGCTGACGTGTCGACCGCAACATTGTTCAAGCGCTACCCAACCAAGGCATCACTTTTTGAAGCCATCGTCGAGCAATTCTGGACATTGGAAAGCGGTTGCCACGCAGACGTTCACGTCGGCGATCCGAACGCGAGCCTTCGCAAGATCGGGCGTGACTATGCAGATCGGATGCGCCAGCCCAGAATGGTTGCCATTTTCAGGCTTATCATCGCTGAAAGCCTGCGCTTTCCCGATTTGGGGCAGATGCTGTTCGAGCGCGGCTTCGAGCCCTATCTCGATCGGCTGAGCACTTATGTGCTTGACGAGACGGAGGCCGGAAACCTCTTGGTACCCGACGCCAAGCTCGCTGCCCAGGCTTTCCTGGCCACGATCGCAGGGCAGGCTTTCTGGCCCGAACTGATGGCGCCGGGCTGTGGCGGCATCGACGAAGATTTGCCGGTCATCATTGACGAAGCTGTCGCCACCTTCCTGGCGCGCTACGGCGCCAAGCTTGCTTGAACGCCTGCGAACGCAGCCGTCAAGCCCGCGCATCTTCCCCAGTCGTCCGTCCCGCAACCGCTGGACGATCTCACATTGTGAGGACGGTCGGGCTCGATAGCGTGAGTGGAATGCCGAGGAGCCGCGGTGGCTCAAATCAGTCCTTCACTGCAGGCCGATCACCCTGAAGCTGAACGATCTGATCGGCCAGCTTGAAGCGGCGTCGGTGGACTAGGCGCGGCGGTTCTTCCCGATTTCTTGCGCGGAGCGAAGCGCGGCTGGCTCGAATCCGCTGGAGACAGATCCATCGGCCCGCGAGATCTTGGCTGATCTTATCGGCCGTTCGATTTTCAAACGACTGGAGTTGTGCAGTCGCTGATTTCTCCGCTTGTGAGAAACGGTGGTGCGGCAAGGTGCGGCAGGTGCGGCAATCACCCCCCAAATACCTGCCTCACCACCCCGAAACCTCGAGGTGCGGCAGAAACAGGTGCGGCACCAATCATCGCAGGATCCAGTCATGATGGAAGCACCACCAGCCAACGAGACCGTGACTCGGCGCCGGATATCATGGCGCGAATTCTATGCGCTGCGGCCCGACCTGCGGCCAGTGAATGAGTGCCAAGCTCAAGCTGTCAGCCACTCATCAGCAGCACGTGCCGCCGCCACCTCGAGCGCGTCGGGCGCGAGGATGCCGCGGGCAAGCGCAAAAGCTTCGAAGGCAATGCGCGCTGTTTCGACGTGTTTGTCACCGACCAAAGCAGATTGGCAGACACAGAGCGCGGCTGTGAATGTCGGGCTGCGGCTGCCCGGCCACTCATTCAGCATTTCGTAGGCCTCCACGACCGAGACGATATCGCGCGGGAAGCCCATCCCGACAAATACTGGAACGGGCTTTGAAAACAGTTGGGGTCTCATCGGTGACTCCGTTAATTTACGTGCCGAAACAACACGCAAATTGTAGAGTGGTTGCGATGACCTCGACAGTAGACCAAACGGGTGTATTGACCACTTCCCACCCGCGCCCAATGGAGGTCTCCCCATCGCGCCAGCAACGCCTTTTTGGAGACCGCGTCTGCCGCTTCGCGCACACTATTTAGATGAATGTTGAGGCCAAAAGCGCAGGAGGCGTAGACTGGCAGGGGGGCTTCCGACCGCAGACCGCACCACTTCCAGCGGCCTTTCCTGGACCCTTGCCCGCTGGCTCCGGCCGGCGGGCTTTTTAGTGTTCGGTCGGGAACAGCTCGACTAGTCGCAAGTTCGGGCGAAGGCAGCGCGTCCGGGTCTTTTCGCGCTGCCGGCTGGCCCGCGCCCTCCTGTGCGGGGTGGGGCGCGGGCCTCAGTGGCCGCCGGCGAACATACGTCAGAGACAAGGGTTCGGGAGCCGGTCGCCTACTCCGGACGGCCCTCCACGCTGCCAGTTGCCCGCCTGGCTCCGGCCGGCGGGCTTTTTGTGCACTAGGTGGGAACTTGGTATTCGTCGGCAGGTTCGAAAGGTGGCAGCCCCCCGTGCTGCTGGTCAGGTCCGAAACCTGGCCGGGCCCGCTTCCCCCGCCAGTGAGGCGGGCCCACTGGAAGCGAACCAAGCGTGTGATGGGTTGACGCTGGTGGTCAGCGCCTTACTTCCTGATGATCCAATCCACCAAGGCAGCCGTCAACGCGCTCGCACCCGGTAAACTCGAAAACGAGGCTCTGAGCGAGCGCGCGCCATTGACACTCCGGTGTCTTCGTTTCCAAGACCAAATCCTTAAAGACGTTGCGGAGAATTTCGGCATCAAACGCGGACACGCGGTGCTGTTCAACGTCTCTGGTCGCCTCGTCTATCTTGCGCTGGCGAAACCGCTTTAGAAGCTCGTGCGACGCGGCGATTGCACGGCGGGTTTGGGCTATGGGGGCGACATGCCCCTATATCAGGTTGAGATCATGGCCAGCGGATCGGTGGTGTCTTCGAGCATGCTCATGGCACAGCTCCCCTTCAAGGCGGCAGGGGCACACATGGGCCAGCCTTTCACATTATGGCGTCAGGAGGAAAACTGGGTGCGTGTCACGGAGACCAAGGCCGAAAAGCGAACCTTCGCTTACGTTTGTCGGACGGCATGAGCGCTACCGTGGCGGTCCCTTCCTTTAGGAAATGCCAAGGTTCACCCTCACTTTTCCCTCATCGACATGTGGAGTTTTCTTCATTCCGCCGCGCGATTTGTCTGCCGGCGGCGCCACGTTCTATTGCCGGTCCGACGACTAGTCTGCCCCTCAGAGCGCGGCAGTAATGGGTCCCCTTCGGCGGTAAAGACAATTCCCGCTCCTTCGAAAGCCAGGAGCATGGCGGCGACGGTGCGGGGATGCGGTTTCCTTACCCCGTTCTCAAATTCGCTGATCGTCGCTTCGCAAAGATTGCACTTGGCGCCAAGCCGCACTCGCGACCAATGCAATAGCGCTCTTGCTGCTCGCGACTGCTCTGCCGTCAGGTTTCGCACTTGACGGACCTCCTGCCGACCTTCGTCATTACGTTTCGAACATCCAAATTAGCTAAAATGTTCCGGAACTGAACCGTGACTTGGGCCTTGAGTCCGAGTCTGGAGCGTTTGATGCTAGAGACCCCAGCCCCGGCCGGCTGAAGTTCATCGAGCCGCAATCGCCGCTGCTGGTAGAGACGCCACCGGTGAGCGACCACTGGATCCACGAGATCAAGTATGACGGGTTTCGCAACCAGCTGATCCTCGACTGGGATGGCGCCCGGGCCTACACCAGGACCGGCAGCGACTGGTCGAAGCGCTATTGGCCTGTGATCGCGGCCGTCGAACGGCTGCCCGGCGCGCGACCTCATCCTCGACGGCGAGATGATCGCACCCGAACCGGACGGCAAGCCGAATTTTCACGCCATCCATTCCCGCCTGGCCTGGAACGCCGAGCTGCTCGCCTTCGTCGCCTTTCACATCCTGTGGAAGGACGGCCAGGATTTGCGCGCACTGCCTACGATCGAGCGGAAGGCGATCCTTTGGGATCAAGCCCGCCGACGGCGTCATTCAGTACAGCGCCCATGTCGAGGGCGGCGGCGCCGACTTCTACAGGGCGGTCGACAAGATGGGGCTGGAGGGCATGGTCTCAAAACGCCGCAACGCGCTCTACCACAGCGGCAAGAGCGATTCCTGGATCAAGGTGAAATGCTGGGACGTAGCAGATTTCGAGCTGTTGGGCATCAAGAGCGAGGCAGGGAAGATGACCGAAGGCCTGCTCGCGAAGGACGGAAAATATGTCGGCAAAACAGCAGTTTCGGCAAACCGCTCCATCAAGGAACGGTTATGGCGGCGCGTCGAACAGGCGAGGTCGGGGCAACCGCCCGGCATTCCGAATGCGGTCGCCGACGATTTTGAATGGCTCCGTCCTGGCATGACGGCCCGCGTGCGGTATCTTCGGGGTGAATCGAAGCTGCGCCACGCCTTGGTGCAAGACGTTCGGGAAAAGGACGATGCCGGCGGATCGATTGAAGGTCCGCGAGATGGACGAGGCCTACCAGGTACACGACTCCGATGACGTGGACCATCGTGGAGGTTGCTCGGTGCCTTCGGGATCGGGGAGCCAAGGTCTGGCTCGATTGGGGCCGCACCGTCATTGCCGGCCAGATCGCGCCGCGACTTCTCGGCAAGCTTCCTGGGCTCCGACAGCCTCGGCCGTATCCTGGGCCAGCATTCGCCAAGTGCAGGGAAATGGTTATGGTCGATCGGCACCCATGACAACCGCTGGCGCAAGCGTGGCGGCCAACGCGGTACCGAAGATTCGAAGGACGCCGCGGTGGCCGCGCTCGAAGCGGAGTTCACGCGCTATATCGCGGAAACGCCAGACGGCTGGTCCGCCTATGCCGATGCGAAGGGCGCCTAGCGGGAATTGGGCTAGAGCAATCCCGAAACGGCATCTGTTCAAGGCGTTGGAGGGGCAAGGACGCGCCCGAAGGGCTTGGCGTGAGTGAAGGGCCGCGGGTAGCGAGAACGCGTTATTGTAGCAAACGCACTTGTGGGCTCTTCGCCGGCACCGTCCCCTCGAGGCCGTCCCCTGTCATGTGTAGTTTTGCTGCAGAGCCGTATCGCTCTCTTCCTCAATGTCGATTTGGGATATCTGGGGTCCGCCGCCGTTGAAGTGAGCCGCCACAAAATCGCCGAACGCCACGGCGCAGGCCTCCATAATGGAGGCGAACCGCGACCTTGCCCGGCAGCCTTGAGCGCGGCCTGCGAGGCCGTTTCTTGGCCACCGCGCCTGCCCTGACGGAGCGCCGCGTCAGGAAACGGCCACTGCAACGAAAAGCGATTGTCCCTGCCTTTCGATGCGGAACAAGATGGGCTTTTTCTGCTGGCGGGATTTCTTCCACTCTTGCTGGATATCCGACGGCTGCATCACGTTGCGATTGTTGGCCGAGACGATGACGTCGCCAGGCCGAAGGCCGTTCTCGGCGGCGGGGCTATTTGGCGCCACTTCCTGGACAAACACTCCGGTGGTACCCGGCTGGAGACCGAGTTGTTGACGCGCTTCGTCCGGAATGGGGCTCAGCGACATTCCGAGGCGTTGGTCCCCCGCTTCCGGACTGGGAACGGCACCGGTCTGCACCTCCTCATCCTTACGTTGGCCAATGGTCAGGGCCACTTCCTGCTGATTGCCACCGCGGTTTCTTGTCAGCGTCGCATTGGATCCCGGTTTTTGGCTTGCCGCTGCAAGGGTCAAGTCGTGGACATTTTGAACGTCCTTACCGTTGAACCGGGTGATCACATCCCCTGACTGCAGACCAGCGTTCTCGGCCGGACTGCCGGGCTCGACCGAGGCGACCAGCGCTCCCTTGCTGCCCGATATCCCAAGCGCCTCGGCAATTGACGGAGTGACCTCTTGGAGACGCACTCCGATGAAGCCGCGCTCGATCCGGCCACTGCTGATCAACTGATCAACGACGCTCTGAGCAGTTCGGGACGGCACGGCGAAACCAATGCCGATGCTGCCGCCCGACGGAGAGACGATGGCCGTATTGACCCCGATCACTTCGCCGCGCGCGTTAAACAGGGGGCCGCCGGAATTGCCTCTATTGATCGAGGCATCTGTCTGGAGGAAATCGTCGTACGGGCCAGCTTTGATGTCGCGCGAACGGGCGGAAAGAACGCCGACGGTCACGGTTCCCCCGAGCCCGAAGGGACTGCCAATCGCGATCGTCCAGGCCCCCGGCTGCATTGCGTCAGAGTCACCCCACGCGGTGGCCGTCATGTTGGGGCGTGGATCGACCTTCAGCACCGCTATGTCGGTTGCTGGGTCGCGGCCCACAACTCGTGCGGGCGAAGTCTCCTTATCGGAGAATACGACGCGGATTTCGGTGGAGTCGGCCACGACATGATTGTTGGTGACGATGTAGCCCTCCGTACTGACCACGAAACCGGAGCCAAGAGCTTCTCGTACCTGCGGCTGGGCAGGCCCGCGGCTGTCGAAGGGGTTGAGATAATCGTCGAGCATCGTTTGGTCCTGGATGATCTGTCTCGTCGTGATCGCGACCACGGCCGGCAGCTTCTGACGCACGATCGCGCTGAAGTCGTTCGGGATTTCCTGTGCTGAAACCGGAGCAAAGCCGCC
The DNA here is from genome assembly GCF_037179725.1 of Mesorhizobium sp. Cs1321R2N1. Classification (NCBI taxonomy): domain Bacteria; kingdom Pseudomonadati; phylum Pseudomonadota; class Alphaproteobacteria; order Hyphomicrobiales; family Phyllobacteriaceae; genus Mesorhizobium; species Mesorhizobium sp. Cs1321R2N1. The sequence goes on from NZ_JAPYKP010000148.1 coordinate 14,376, forward strand.
AGCCGAGAGCATCAAAGATCCTGCGACGAAGCCAATGCACAGTCGCTTCCTGGAAATGTAAGCCATGACTGGGGTTCTCCTTCCGGACCGCCCTGACGCTGCTGCGCGACTTGTCCCAGACCCAAGAACTGGCATTCACGTCGATTGTTTCACCGGTTCGAAAAAAATGTTGATGGTGGGCTGAACTGCGAGGATGTGGCCCCGCGGGCCATCGAAATTTGCTCGAAGCCCGCCAAAATTTCAGGGGAAGGAGTTTCGCCTCCGCGCCAGCATCACAAGCACCTGAAGTCCACCAAGCAAAGCAAGTTGGCGGGAAGCCGGGACCTAGGACACATTGTCGAGCAAGCTCGACTTATCCCAGGCCTTGTGTTGATTCAGGCAGCCATTCACCATTCGGCGTCATTTCGTTGACTGTCTCGGGTAGGTCCCGCGTAATCCTTCTGATTAGCTCCTCGCGCGAAAGACCCGTCTCCACCGACATGGACATCAGTGTACCTTCGTCCATCGCCGCTTCGACGAGCCTTGGCTCGATTGGTTGGTTTGGGCCGTTGCCAACCCACGAGTCGACTTTAGATCCTGCGCCCAGCTCCCTGAATCGGTCGAGGATCTGACCAAGGTCAGCCCTCGACACGCCATTGGTTATCTGAGCCAGAATTCTGCGTTGCGGATCGTTTGGGTTAAGATACCCCGCTTCCGGAATCAATTCACAGAGTTTGTCGCGACTTCGGTATGCCAAAACGCCAAGCATCGCGATCGCCAGTCTTCCCAGATTTGCCATTTGGTCTCCTCCGCGGTTTGGCATGAGTCTTGGCGAATGCCGACGCGTCCCTGCTCGAATAACTGCCGGTCGGCTCGCCGGCGGAGAGGACGCGTCCTTCCGGCGCTTGGCTGCCGCCCTGCGTCGATCGAACCTCCTAACCGGCGCTTCCCGGGTTTGTTCCGCTTGTCGGAGTTGTCGGTGAACGATGCAGGGGCGCGCCGACCCGACGGGAAACTCTACCGGTCGAGAGATAGAGTCGGCCCAATCTGACCTATTTTCAGAACGATGACGGATCGGTTGCCCTAGAGCGGGATGAAATTTATAAGAGTCGTGGGATTCCCAAATCATCGCCGTTCTGATTCAACATGCATGCTGGGAGGAGGCCAGCATGGATGGCAGGGTATTCGATGGATCTTCGCGAGCGGGTT
>NZ_JAPYKP010000149.1:0-15541 GCF_037179725.1 Mesorhizobium sp. Cs1321R2N1
GGTTGCGGCCAACCCGCGCGCCCGCTCGGCCAGACTGCGTGCCGCGATCCGCACCGAGGCTCCGGCGCGCAGCGGCGATTTCTCGATCTTCGGCCTTCCAAAACTTCCTGGCATCGACCGGCCAGGGGAGAGGTAAGCACGTGTTTCGTACCAGCGATATTGTCCTGATCGCCGTCATGGTTTCGGCCGCCGCCCTGACCTACAAGGCCAAGCGCGAGGCCGAGGACCAGTTGGCGGCCGTGCAGAAGATCCATGCCGAGATACGTTACGAGGAGGACACGATCGACCTTCTCAAGGCCGACTGGAGCCTGCTCACCCAGCCGTCGCGGCTGCAGAAGCTCGCCGAGCTCTACAAATCGCAGCTCGCTCTGGAGCCGGTCAGTGCCCGGCAGATCGTGGGCCTGGGCGACCTGCCGGCCAAGGCCCTCGACATCCAGGACATCCTGAACGGGCGCCAGGGCGCCATGGCCGATAATTCCGACAAGGCGCCTTTGGGCGACAAGGATCCCGTCGTGACCGGAGACATCGCCCAATGATCGGCAAACTGCTGAAACGCTTCGCCACGGTAGGCCGCGCCAGGACGGGCAGGGACGGGTCGATCGTGGTCGAAGGCGCCCGCAAGGCGACCGGCGGCAAGGGCAAGGCGCGCATCGTGATGACGATGGCGGTATTCTTCGGCATTTTCTCGACTATATCTGGGCGGCTGGTCTATCTCGGTTTCCAGACACCCGACCTGTCGGGCGGTCCGCAAAGCCGGGTGACCGCGTCACGTCCCGACATTGTCGATCGCAACGGCGAAGTGCTGGCCACCGACATCAAGACAGCGTCGCTGTTCGCCGAGCCGCGCCGCATCGTCGATGCCGACGAGGCGATCGAGAAGCTGTCGACGGTGCTGCCCGAAATCGACTACGAGCAGACCTATCACAAGCTGAAGAGCGGCGCCGGCTTCGTCTGGCTGCAGCGGCAGCTGACGCCCAAGCAGCAGGCCGACATCATGCAGCTCGGCATTCCCGGTTTTGGCTTCCGCACCGAAAAGCGCCGTTTTTATCCGAGCGGCGAAACCTCATCCTACATTGTCGGCCTGACCAACATCGACAACCAGGGCATCTCCGGCATGGAGAAATATATCGATGAGCAGGGCCTGAGCGACTTGCAGGCATCGGGCCTGGCGGTGGCGAAGGATCTCAGGCCGGTCAAGCTTTCGATCGATCTGCGCGTCCAGCATGTGGTGCGCGACGAGATCGCCGCCGGCCTGGAACGCTACCGCGCCATGGGGGCTGGCGCCGTCGTGCTCAACGTCAAGACCGGCGAAGTGGTGGCCATGGCGTCGGTGCCGGATTTCGATCCGAACAATCCATACAATGCGCAGGACAAGGACCGGCTCAACCGGATGTCGGCGGGACTCTATGAGATGGGCTCGACGTTCAAGAGCTTCACCTCGGCCATGGCGCTCGATTCCGGCAAGGCGACGATGTCGAGCCGCTTCGACGCTTCGCATCCAATCCGGGTCGGCCACCAGGCCATTCACGATTTCCACGGCAAGAACCGCGTGCTGTCGTTGCCGGAGGTGTTCCTCTATTCCTCCAATATCGGGTCGGCCAGGGAGGCCGAGCTGGTCGGCATCGAGGCGCATCGCGAATTCCTGCATCGCCTCGGCATTCTGGAGAAGATGCAGACCGAACTGCCCGAAGTTGCCCGCCCGACCGAGCCGAAGGTCTGGAAGCAGGTCAATTCGTTCACCATCGCCTTCGGCCATGGCGTGTCGACGACGCCGCTGCAAGCGGCTGTCGGCTGCGCGGCGCTGGTCAATGGCGGATTCCTGATGCAGCCGACATTCCTGGTCCGCAGCCAAGAGGATGCGATGGCGGCGGCCAAGAAAGTGGTTGCCGAAAAAACTGTAGAGGGCATGCGCTACCTCTATTCGCTCAACGCCGAGAAGGGTTCGGCCAGAAACGCCCGGGTTCCCGGCTACCGCGTCGGCGGCAAGACCGGAACGGCCGAGAAGGTCATCAATGGCCGTTACTCGAAGGAGTTGAATTTCAACACCTTTGTCGCCGCCTTCCCGATGGACGATCCGCAATATCTGGTGTTCACGATCGCCGACGCCCCGCATCCGGAAAAGCCCGGGATGACCGACGTCGCGGCCAACAATGCAGGGGTAATGGCAGGCAATATCATCAGGCGTGCAGCGGCCATGCTTGGCGTGAAGCCAGATTTCAGCCATGAAAATGGTGCAACGCTGGTTTCCTATCAGTGATTCTTGGGGCGCGCCGGCAACTGCGCGCTATTTTGTTGCGGTGAACGGGACTCGATGAAGCTCAAAGATCTAGCCGGTATCCTGCCAGTCGAAGGAACAGCTTCCGCCGATCTGGAGGTTTCCGGCATCTCGTCGGATTCCCGCCAGGTAAAACCGGGCGTCCTCTTTTTCGCGCTTGCCGGCATCAGGGCCGATGGCGCCAGCTACGCCGCCGACGCGGCCCGGCGTGGCGCTGCCGCGATCGTCGCGGGCAGCGCCCTTGCCGATTTGCCGGTTCCGGTGCTGGCGGTCAATGATCCGCGCCTGGCACTGGCGTTGAGTGCCGCCTGCTACTTCGGCAGACAGCCGCAAACCATGGTCGCCGTGACCGGTACCAGCGGCAAGACGTCGGTCGCCGCCTTCACCAGGCAGATATGGGAGCAGGCGGGATACGCAGCCGCCTCGATCGGCACCACCGGCGTGGTTGCGCCCGGCCGCAACGAATATGGTTCGCTGACGACACCCGATCCGGTCGCCCTGCACCAGTTGCTGAGGGAATTGGCCGATGCCGGCGTTACCCACGCTTCGATGGAGGCTTCCAGCCACGGGCTCGACCAGCGCCGCCTCGACGGGGTGAAGCTCTCTGCCGGCGGCTTCACCAATCTCGGCCGCGACCACATGGACTACCATCCGACGGTCGAGGATTATCATCGCGCCAAATTGCGCCTGTTCGACACGCTGCTGCCGAAGGGCACACCGGCCGTCGTCTTCGCCGACGATCCGTGGTCGGAACCGACGATAAAGACGGCGCGGGCCGCTGGGCTCGACGTGCTGACGGTCGGCCGCCATGGCGATTTCCTCAGGCTGAAGCGGGTCGAGCATGAGCGTCATCGCCAGCGTGCCGAGGTCGAGGCCGACGGTGTGATCCACGAGATCGACCTGCCGCTCGCCGGCGATTTCCAGATAGCGAATGCGCTGGTTTCGGCGGGGCTTGCCATTTCCACAGGAACATCTGTCGCCAAAGCCTTGGCGGCATTGGAGAAATTGAAAGGCGCGCCGGGCCGGCTAGACCTGGTCGGCACCACGGCGAGCGGCGCGCCGGTCTATGTCGATTACGCTCACAAGCCCGATGCGCTGGAGAATGTTCTGTCCTCGGTGCGTCCGTTCACCACCGGTCGCGTGATGGTCGTGTTCGGCTGCGGTGGCGATCGTGACCGGGGAAAACGACCGATCATGGGCGAGATCGCGACCCGGCTCGCCGATGTCGTCATCGTCACCGATGACAATCCGCGCTCCGAAGTGCCCGAGACCATCCGCGCCGCCATTCTCGCCGCCGCGCCCGGTGCCATCGAGATCGGCGACCGGCGCAAGGCAATCCACGAGGCTGTCGGCATGCTGCATGCCGGCGACACGCTGATCGTGGCCGGCAAGGGCCACGAGGAAGGCCAGACGATCGGCTCTGAAACCCTGCATTTTTCCGACCATGAGGAAGTGCGCGCCGCGCTCAGGGAGCGTGCCGCATGAGTTTGCTGTGGACATCGGAAGCGCTGGTTGCCGCCACGGACGGGCGGCCGCTCGGCCCCATGCCCGAAGGCATATCGGGCATTTCGATCGACAGCCGCAGCCTGCAGCCGGGCGAGGCCTTCTTCGCCATCAAGGGCGAGGCGATGGACGGCCATGACTTCGTCACCGCCGCCATCAAGGCCGGCGCCGGCGTGCTGGTGGTGGCGGAAGGCAAGTTGCCGTCTCTTGGCCGGCTGACGGCGCCGATCATCGTCGTCGAGGACGTGCTGGTTGCGCTGGAAAAGCTCGGCGTCGCGGCGCGCGCCCGCTCGCAAGCCAAGATCATCGCGGTAACCGGCTCCGCGGGCAAGACCACAACCAAGGAGGCGCTTCGCCACGTGCTTTCTGCCGTCGGCAAGGTGCATGCCTCGGCGCAGTCCTTCAACAACCATTGGGGGGTGCCGCTGACCCTGGCGCGCATGCCGGCTGACTGCGACTATGCCGTGTTCGAGATCGGCATGAACCATCCCGGCGAGATACGGCCGCTGGTGAAGATGGTGCGGCCGCATGTCGCCATCGTCACCATGATCGCGGCCGCGCATCTTGGCTTCTTTCGCAATCTAGACGAGATCGCCAAGGCCAAGGCCGAGATTTTCGAGGGTCTGGAGCCCGACGGTGCCGCGGTGCTCAACCGCGACGATGCGCGTTTCAAGCTGCTGGACAAGATGGCACAGGCTGCCGGCGTCGAGCATGTCTATGGCTTCGGCGAGAATGCTCGCTCGACCTTCAAGCTGGTCAAGTGCGAGTTGCATGCCGATCATTCCGACATCGCCGCCAGGATCAGCGGCCACGATATGATCGCCCGTATCGGAGCTCCCGGCCGACACATGGTGCAGAACGTGCTGGCGGTGCTTGGCGCCGCGCATCTGGTTGGCGCCGATCTCGACAAGGTTGCATTGGCGCTGGCCGATCTCTCGGCCGAGCGCGGGCGCGGCAAGCGCCACGTGCTGCGGCACCCCGGCGGCTCGACTTCGGGCCAGCCCGGTGGCTCGGCTTCGGACCAGCCCGGTGGCCAAATCACGCTGATCGACGAGAGCTACAACGCCAATCCGGCCTCGATGGCGGCCGCCATGGCGCTGCTCAATGCGACGCCGGTGACGGGCGAGGGCAGGCGCATCGCCGTGCTTGGCGACATGCTGGAGCTCGGCGACCACTCGGCCAAGCTGCATGCCGCTCTTGCCGATCTCATCGTCGGCACGGGCACGCGGACAGTCTTTCTCGGCGGGCCGGAAATGCGGTCGCTGGCGGAAGCGCTGCCGGGCGATATCAGGACGGAATACCGCGCCAGCGTCGAGGAGTTGAAGCCGGTGCTGCTCGCCGCGCTGAAGCCGGGCGACGTGGTGATGATCAAATCGTCGAAAGGCATCGGTTTTGCAAAACTGGTCGATGCGCTGCTGGGCAAATTCCCGGCCAAGACGATAACCAGTAATCAGACCTAGTCGGGGGACGAAAGCGCATGTTCACACTGCTGGTCGATTTCGCGGACAAGGTCTCTGTCTTCAATGTCTTCCGCTACATCACGTTCCGCACCGGCGGCGCGCTGATCACCTCGGCGCTGATCGTCTTCATCTTCGGGCCGACCATCATCAATTCGCTGCGGCTCAGGCAAGGCAAGGGCCAACCGATCCGCGCCGACGGGCCGCAGACGCATTTCAAGAAGGCGGGTACGCCGACCATGGGCGGCCTGATGATCCTGTCCGGCATCATCGGCTCGTCGCTTTTATGGGCGAACCTGTCGAGCATCTATGTCTGGGTGGTGCTGTTGGTGACACTCGGCTTCGGCTCGATCGGCTTCTACGACGATTATCTGAAGGTGACGAAGCAGTCGCATCTCGGCTTCTCCGGCAAGGCGCGGCTTGCGTTGGAATTCGTTATCGCCGGCATCGCCGCCTGGGCGATCATGCACAATGGCCAGGCGCCGTTCTCGTCGTCGCTGACCTTCCCCTTCGCCAAGGAATTCATCATCAACCTCGGATGGTTCTTCATTCCGTTCTCCTGCTTCGTCATCGTCGGCGCCGGCAATGCGGTGAACCTGACCGACGGCCTCGACGGTCTGGCGATCGTGCCGATCATGATCGCGGCGGCGTCCTTCGGTGTTATCGCCTATCTCTCGGGCAACGCGGTGTTCGCCGAATACCTGCAGATCCATTTCGTGCCCGGCACCGGTGAACTGGCGGTCGTGCTTGGCGCGGTCATCGGCGCCGGCCTCGGCTTCCTCTGGTTCAACGCGCCGCCTGCGGCGATCTTCATGGGCGACACCGGGTCGCTCGCCATGGGCGGCCTGATCGGCACGGTCGCGGTCGCCACCAAGCACGAGATCGTGCTCGTCATCGTCGGCGGCCTGTTCGTGGTCGAAATCCTCTCGGTCATCATCCAGGTCGGCTACTTCAAGATGACCGGCAAGCGCGTGTTCCTGATGGCGCCGATCCACCATCATTTCGAAAAGCTCGGTTGGACCGAAAGCCAGGTGGTGATCCGCTTCTGGATCATCGCCGTCATCCTGGCGCTGGTCGGCCTCTCCACCCTCAAGCTCAGATAGGCCGCCGTTTGATCCCCGCCGCATCCTTCGCAGGCAAGCGTGTTTCGCTCTTCGGGCTCGGCGGCTCGGGGATCGCCACCGCGCGTGCGCTGATCGAGGGCGGCGCTGAGGTGCTGGCCTGGGACGACAATCCCGACAGTGTCGCCAAGGCGGCCGCCACCGGTATCGCCACCGGCGATCTGCGTGGCGCCGACTGGGCTGGGGTTTCCGCCTTCGTGCTGTCGCCCGGCGTGCCGCTGACCCATCCCAAGCCGCACTGGACCGTGGAATTGGCGCGCGGGGCGGGCGTCGAGGTCATCGGCGATATCGAGTTGTTCTGCAGGGAGCGGACGCAGCGTTCGCCGGATGCTCCCTTCATCGCCATCACCGGCACCAACGGCAAGTCGACAACGACCGCGCTGACGGCACATATTCTCAAGGCCTCCGGACGCGACACCCAGATGGGCGGCAATATCGGCCGTGCGGTGATGACGCTCGATCCGCCGAAGCCTGATCGCCATTACGTGGTCGAATGCTCGTCCTACCAGATAGACCTTGCGCCCTCGATCAATCCGACGGCCGGTATCCTGCTCAACTTGACGCCGGACCATCTCGACCGCCACGGCACCATGCAGCACTATGCTTCCATCAAGGAGCGGCTGGTGGCAGGCAGCGAGACGGCGATCATCGGCATCGACGATTCCTGGTGCGCGCAGATCGCCGATCGGCTGGAGCGGGCAGGGCGGCAGGTCACCCGCATTTCCAAGCGTCTGCCGCTGACCGACGGCTATTTCGCCGACGGTACCAACATGATGGAAGCCGTGCATGGCCGCTACAGCCGGGTCGCCTTCCTCGAAGGCATCGGCTCGCTGCGCGGCCAGCACAATGCGCAGAACGCGCTGGCCGCCGTCGCCGCCTGCCTCAAGGTCGGGCTCGACCTCGGCGAGATCCAGTCGGGGTTGGAAAGCTTCCCGGGTCTTGCCCATCGCATGGAGCAGGTCGGCCGCAAGGACCATGTGCTGTTCGTCAACGATTCCAAGGCGACCAATGCCGATGCCGCGGCACCCGCGCTGTCCAGCTTCAGCCGCATCTACTGGATCGCCGGTGGCCTGCCGAAGGAAGGTGGCATCGAGCCGCTGCGCGGCTTCTTCCCGCGCATCGCCAAGGCCTATCTGATCGGCGAGGCCGCACCCGCCTTTTCGGCGACGCTCGGCGAGGCCGTGCCTTATGAGATCTCGGGCACGCTCGCCGCCGCGGTCGAGCATGCCGCGCATGACGCAGCCAAAGACGACAGCGGCGAGGCAGTGGTGCTGTTGTCGCCGGCCTGCGCCAGTTTCGACCAGTTCAAGAATTTCGAGGTCCGCGGCGAAGCCTTCAGGCAAGCTGCGAGCGCTATAGATGGTGTCAAACCCATCGGAGGGGCACGATAATGCAGAGCCGTCTCGACAAAAGTCCGGTCGCAACCTGGTGGTGGACCATCGATCGCTGGTTCCTGGCGGCGTTCCTGTCGCTGATGGGGCTCGGCATCGTGTTGTCCTTCGCGGCAAGCCCCGCGGTCGCCGAACGCATCGGCCTCGACAGTTTCCACTTCGCCACCCGACAGATCATCTTCACCGTGCCTGCGCTCGGCGTGATGCTGGCGGTCTCCTTCCTCGATTCCAGGCAGATCCGGCGCATGTCGCTGATCATGCTGTGCCTCATGCTGGTGCTGATGGTGGCGGTGCTCTATGTCGGCGTCGAGGTGAAGGGCGCGCGCCGCTGGGTGTCGCTCGCCGGCCTGTCGATCCAGCCTTCGGAATTCCTCAAACCGGCCTTTGTCATCATGTGCGCCTGGCTGTTCGCCGAACACAAGCGCCAGCCCGACATTCCCGGCAATCTGTTCGCCATGCTGCTCCTGGTGCTGGTCGTGTCGCTGCTCGTGGCGCAGCCGGACCTTGGTCAGACCATGCTGACCACCGGCACCTGGGGCATTATGTTCTTCATGGCGGGACTGCCATGGCTTTGGATCATCGTGCTGGGAGCCGCCGGCGTCGGCGGCGTCTTCGCCGCCTATACGGTGTTTCCGCACGTTGCGCTGCGCATCGACAAGTTCCTCACCGGCGAAGGCGACACGTTCCAGGTCGACATGGGCCGCGATGCGCTGATCAATGGCGGCTGGTTCGGCGTCGGGCCGGGCGAAGGCACGGTCAAGCGGGTCATCCCCGACAGCCATGCCGACTTCGTCTTCTCGGTCGCGGGCGAGGAGTTCGGGCTGATCATGTGCTTCTTCATCATGTCGATCTTCGCTTTCATCGTGCTGCGCGGTCTCAACACGGCGCTCAAGGAGCATGACGACTTCACCCGCTATGCCGTCGGCGGTCTGGTCACCGTGTTCGGCTTGCAGGCCGTCATCAACATGTGCGTCAACCTGCAACTGGTGCCGGCCAAGGGCATGACGCTGCCCTTCATCTCCTATGGCGGCTCCTCGCAGATCGCCATCGCCATCTCGATGGGCATGGTGCTGGCGCTGACGCGCAAGCGGCCGGAAAAGCGCAAGCAGATGGGCTTTGCGCTGCCGCAGCGCACCATGCCGGCGGAGTGACATGGCCAGAGGCGTTATCCTTCTCGCGGCGGGTGGAACCGGCGGACATCTGTTTCCAGCCGAAGCGCTGGCGCACGAACTGATCGAGCGCGGCTGGGCGGTGCATCTGGCGACCGACACCCGGGCCGAGCGGTTTGCCGCCCGTTTCCCGGCGGCGGCCGTCCATCCGATCCAGTCGGCGACGTTAGGCTCGAAAAATCCCTTCACCCTGCTTGGCGCCTTCTGGAAAATCTGGAGCGGCGTGCGTCAGGCCTCCGCCATCATCGGCAGGATCAAGCCGGAGGCCGTCGTGGGCTTTGGCGGCTATCCGACCTTGCCGCCGCTCTATGCGGCGACGCGGCGCAAGGTTCCGACGCTGATCCATGAGCAGAACGCGGTGATGGGGCGCGCCAACCGGGCGCTGTCGGGCCGTGTCGATGCGATAGCCGGCGGCTTCCTGCCGCAGGATGAGAGTGCGGCCGGCGCCAAGACGGTGACGACCGGCAATCCGGTCAGGCCGGCTGTGCTCGAAGCAGCCAGGACACCTTACGTGGCTTCAACCGGGGGTGAGCCTTTCCGCCTGCTGGTGTTCGGCGGCAGCCAGGGCGCGCAATTCTTTTCCGATGCGATGCCGGGGGCAGTCGCGCTGCTTTCCGATGCACAGCGCAGACGCCTTGTCATTACTCAACAGGCTCGCGCGGACGACGTGGCGCGGGTGAAGGCAGCCTATGCCGCGCTCGGCGTCGCCGTCGAGGTCTCGCCGTTTTTTACCGACATGGCGGCGCGCATTGCGGCGGCGCATCTGGTGATCTCGCGTTCCGGCGCCTCAACTGTCTCGGAGATCGCAGTTATCGGCCGGCCGGCGCTGCTGGTCCCCTATCCCTTTGCGCTCGACCACGATCAGGCAGCGAATGCGGCAGCGCTCGCTGCCGCCGGCGGCGGCGAAGTGCATGTGCAATCGTCGCTTTCGTCCGAGCGTATCGCGGCACTGCTCGGCGCCCTGATGGACCAACCGGAGCGGCTAGCGACGATGGCCGCCGCGGCCAAGTCGGTCGGCAGGCCCGACGCGGCACGGTTGCTCGCCGACCTCACAGAGGCTATTGCGTCCCGCAAAACAGTATCGGATTTCAGGAAGGGAACGCACCCATGAAAATGCCGCAGACCATTGGCCTCGTGCATTTCATCGGCATTGGCGGCATCGGCATGAGCGGCATCGCCGAGGTGCTGCACAATCTCGGCTACAAGGTGCAAGGGTCCGACCAGGCCGACAGCGCCAATGTGCAGCGGCTGCGCGACAAGGGCATCGAGTGCTTCGTCGGCCACAAGGCCGAGAATCTCGGTGACGCCGAGGTCATCGTCGTCTCGACCGCGATCAAGAAGTCGAATCCCGAACTGAAGGCGGCGCGTGAAAAACTGTTGCCGATCGTGCGCCGCGCCGAGATGCTTGCCGAGCTGATGCGTTTCCGCCAGGCTGTTGCCATCGGCGGCACGCATGGCAAGACGACGACGACCTCGATGGTGGCGACACTGCTTGAAGCCGGTGGGCTCGACCCGACCGTCATCAATGGCGGCATCATCAATGCCTATGGCACCAATGCGCGCATGGGCGACGGCGAGTGGATGGTGGTCGAAGCCGACGAAAGCGACGGCACCTTCCTCAAGCTGCCGGCCGACATCGCGGTCGTCACCAACATCGATCCCGAGCATCTCGATCATTATGGCAATTTCGATAATGTGCGCGAAGCGTTCCGCCAGTTCGTCGAGAACGTGCCTTTCTATGGCTTCGGCGTGATGTGCACCGATCACCCGGAAGTGCAGGCGCTGGTCGGCCGCATCGAGGACCGGCGCGTCATCACCTATGGCGAGAACGCACAGGCCGACGTGCGCTTCACCAACCACCGCATGGCGGGGGCGACCTCGGAGTTCGATGTCATCATCCGCGACCGCAAGGGGCGCGGCCAGACAACGATAGCGGGCCTGCGCCTGCCGATGCCTGGTCACCACAATGTATCCAACGCGACGGCCGCGATCGCGGTCGCGCACGAACTCGGCCTCTCCGCCGAGGCGATCAAGAAGGGCCTGTCTTCCTTCGCCGGCGTCAAGCGCCGCTTCACGCATACCGGTTCCTGGAATGGCGTCGATGTGTTCGACGACTACGGCCACCACCCGGTCGAGATTTCGGCGGTGCTGAAGGCGGCGCGCAGCGCCACCAATGGGCGTGTCATTGCCATCGCCCAGCCGCACCGCTTCACCCGGCTGCATGATCTGTTCAACGAGTTCTCCGCATGCTTCAACGATGCCGACACGGTGATGGTCGCCCCGGTCTACGCCGCCGGCGAAGAGCCGATCGACGGCGTGACCTCGGATGCGCTGGTGTCGCGCATCCGCGCCGGCGGCCATCGCGACGCCCGCTATATCGATGGGCCGGCTGATATCGCGCCTGTCATCCGCGACATCGCCAAGCCCGGCGACTTCGTCGTCTTCCTGGGCGCCGGGAATATCACCCAATGGGCCTATGCGTTGCCGAAGGAGCTTGCCGCCTCATGATGAACGGCCAGGCCCTGATCGACAGACTTGGCGACCGGCTGGCCGGCCTGCGCGGTCGTATCACGCCGAATGCCGAGATGGACAAGATCACCTGGTTCCGCGCAGGTGGCCTTGCCGAGGCGCTGTTCCAGCCCGCGGACGAGGAGGACCTTGCGGCGTTCCTCAGGGCCGTTCCCGAAGAGATCCCCCTGACGATCGTCGGCGTCGGCTCGAACCTTCTGGTCCGCGACGGCGGCATCCCGGGTTTTGTCGTCAGGCTTTCCGCGAAGGGCTTTGGCGAGGCCGAAGTCATTTCCCCGATCAGGATCAAGGCAGGTGCCGCCACGCCCGACAAGCGTATCGCGGCGGTGGCGCTCGAGGCCGGCATTGGCGGCTTCCATTTCTACCACGGCATTCCGGGCGCCGTTGGCGGGGCGCTCAGGATGAATGCCGGCGCCAATGGCGTCGAGACGCGCGAGCGCGTCATCGAGGTGCGGGCGCTCGACCGCAAGGGCAATGTCCAGACGCTGAGCAATGCCGAGATGGGATATGCCTACCGCCATTCGGCGGCGCCCGTCGGGCTGATCTTCACCTCGGCCGTTTTCGAAGGCTTTGCCGAGGACAAAGCGGTGATCAAGACGGCGATGGATGCGGTGCAGAACCATCGCGAGACCGTGCAGCCGATCCGCGAGAAGACCGGTGGCTCGACCTTCAAGAATCCGGAAGGCACCTCGGCCTGGAAGGAAATCGACAAGGCGGGTTGCCGCGGCCTGATGATCGGCGGCGCGCAGATGTCGCCGATGCACTGCAACTTCATGATCAACACCGGAACCGCGACCGGCTACGATCTCGAATATCTCGGCGAGACGGTGCGCGCGCGGGTGCTCGAGCATTCCGGCATCCGGTTGCAGTGGGAGATCAAGCGCATCGGCGATTTCCGCTCCGGGCATGCCGTGCAGGAGTTCCTCGGCCAGCTCCTTTAGCGCATCTTGAAGTTCACGTAATGCGTGAACTTCAACGGAATCGAAATGCCGTGAAATCGTTGCTGCAAAGACTCAGCGACATGGATTTCGCATCCATTTTCTCAGAAAGTGAATCTCTCGGAATCATAAGTACTTGCCAGTGAATCAACTCTCTGATTCTCTGCCCTAAAGCGTTTCCTGATTTGAGTCGTTCGACGCGTTACCCGCGTTTTCCGTCTGGGGGGCAACCTGCCGGGAGACTCGGACTCAATGTTGCGGAAATCTTGGATTTTGGTCCGCCGTGCGAGGGGATGACGGGGAATGAAAAACAAGCATGTGGCCGTATTGCTGGGAGGTTTCTCGTCCGAGCGGCCCGTGTCTTTGTCTTCGGGAAAGGCCTGTGCCGATGCGCTGGAGCAGGAAGGCTATCAGGTCACCCGTGTCGATGTCGGGCGCGATGTCGGCTCGGTGCTTGCCGAGCTCAAGCCCGACGTCGCCTTCAATGCGCTGCATGGACCGTTCGGAGAGGACGGTACCATCCAGGGCATCCTTGAATATCTCGGCATTCCCTACACCCATTCCGGCGTGCTCGCCTCGGCGCTTGCCATGAACAAGGAGCAGGCGAAGAAGATCCTCAAATCGGTCGGCGTTCCCGTTGCCGAATCGAAGGTCGCCAACCGCTTCTCCATCCAGAACAAGCACCCGATGAAGCCGCCCTACGTGGTCAAGCCGGTCAGCGAGGGATCGAGCTTCGGCGTCGTCATCGTGTCGGAGGGGCAGTCGCACCCACCGCAGGTGATCGGGTCGTCCGAGTGGAAATATGGCGATACCGTCATGGTTGAGCGCTACATCCATGGGCGCGAGCTGACCTGCGCCGTCATGGGCGATGTGGCGCTTGGCGTCTGCGAGATCATCCCGACGGGCCATTCCTTCTACGACTATGATTCAAAATATGTCGCCGGCGGATCAAAACACGAATGCCCCGCAAAAGTTTCACCGAATATTTACCAAAAAATACAGACACTGGCGCTCAAGGCTCACCAAGCTGTCGGCTGTCGGGGCGTTTCCCGGTCGGACTTCCGTTATGACGATCGTCACTCCGAAAATGGCGAGGTTGTATGGCTCGAGGTCAACACTCAGCCGGGCATGACGCCGACGTCTCTGGTGCCTGAAATTGCCGCCCATGCCGGGCATTCGTTTGGTGAACTGTTGAGTTGGATGGTGGAGGACGCTTCGTGTCTGCGTTGAAATGGGGGCAGGGCAAGGTGAGGGGCGCGGCCGGGCCGTCGCTGTTCGGCCTGCCATTGTCGTTGGACCATTTCGTCCTGCCGCGCGCGCTTCGCCGCCCGGTGCGCATCCTGACGCGCCTTGGAGATGGTGAATTCCAGGCGCCGCGGTTCTCCGTCGCGATCATGTCGTCGGTGCTGCTGGCTTCGAGCGGGGCCTATGGCGCCTACCTTGGCGGTCATGCCGACGGCATCATTCAAAGCATCACCGCCCGCACCGGCTTTGCCGTCGATCAGGTCAAGGTGGTCGGCAACCGCCAGACTTCGGAGATCGACATTCTCGACAGGCTTGAACTCGATGGCTGGACGTCGCTGATCGGCTTCGATGCCGAGGCCGCGCGGGAGCGCATCGCGACCTTGCCGTGGATCCAGGTTGCCGCGGTGCGCAAGGTTTATCCGCATACGCTCGAAGTGCGCGTCGAGGAGCGCGCGGCTTTCGCGCTCTGGCAGCAGGGCAACGACCTCTCCGTCATCGAAAAGGATGGCGCTGTCATCGCGCCGTTCTCGGGCGGCAAGCAGGTGCTCCTGCCGCTGTTGATCGGTACCGGCGCGCCCGCCAAGGCGCCTGATTTCCTGGCCAGGATCGAACAGTATCCTGACCTTGCCAGTCGCATAAAAGGCTATGTCCGCGTCGGCGAGCGGCGCTGGGACCTGAAGCTGGACAACGGCATCACCATCAAGTTGCCCGAGGATGACGAGGACCAGGCGCTCGCCGAGCTCGTCAAGATGGACCATGACAAGGGGTTGTTGTCGCGCGACATCGTCGCTGTCGACATGCGCCTGACGGACCGGCTGGTCGTGGAGTTGACGCCGCAGGCGGCGACGCAGCGCGAAGCCGCGCTCAACGAGAAGCCGAAAACCCTCAAGCGCAAGCCGGAGACGAAGATATGAGCTGGCTTGGCGGTTCTGGCGATGCCTCGTCGCGCCGGTCGGGCACCCTGACGGTGCTGGATGTCGGCTCGAACAAGGTCTGCTGCATGGTGGCCAAGCTCAAGCCGAACGATGACGGCAAGCTCCTGCGCGGCCGCTCGCATCGGATCCAGGTTATCGGCATCGGCCACCAGAAATCGCAAGGCGTGAAGTCGGGTGTCATCGTCGATCTCGATCGTGCCGAGCATGCTATCCGCCTGTCCGTCGACGCCGCCGAGCGCATGGCCGGGCTGACGGTCGATTCGCTGATCGTCAACATGACCGCCGGACGGCTGAAGAGCGAAAGCTTCTCGGCCACCATCAACCTTGGCGGCCACGAGGCCGACGAGGCCGACATCAAGCGCGTGCTCGGCGCCGGCGCCAAGCAGGCGCTGAAGGCCGAACGCGAGGTGGTCCATTCGCTGCCCGTCGGCTTCTCGCTGGATGCCGAACGCGGCGTGCGCGATCCGCGCGGCATGGTCGGTGACGCGCTTGGGGTCGACATGCATGTGCTGACCGGTGACGCGGCACCGATGCGCAATCTGGAGCTTTCCATCAATCGCTCGCACCTGTCGGTCGAGCGCATGGTGGCGACGCCCTATGCCAGCGGGCTGGCGGCACTCGTCGACGACGAGCTGGAACTCGGAGCCGCCTGCATCGACATGGGCGGCGGCACGACGACCATCTCGGTGTTTTCGGAAGGCAAGTTCGTTCATGGCGACGCCATCGCCATCGGCGGCAACCATGTCACGCTCGACATGGCCAAGGGACTTTCGACCTCGCTCGATGCCGCCGAACGGCTGAAGGTGATGCACGGCTCGGCGTTGCCGGGCAGTGCCGACGACCGCGACCTGGTCTCGATCCAGCCGATCGGCGACGACGGCGACGTGCCGCTGCAGATCCCGCGTTCGGTGATGACGCGCATCGTGCGCGCCCGCATCGACGAGACGCTCGAACTCCTGCGCGACCGGTTGAACAAGT